>JBDGYW010001157.1:0-2460 GCA_039588935.1 Gemmatimonadota bacterium
AATCCCAAGTTGAAGCCCGGCGACACGGTGTACCTGCCACAGAAAGGCCGGGTCGCACAACTAGCGACGGCGGACCTGGCCGTAATTCTTACTCTCATGACGACAACGTTGTCGATGGTCGCGCTCATCATCACGATCCGCGACTTGAACAGATAGCAGGGAGCTAACCGGAGACCATGCGGAAGATAGAAGACGAGGAAAAACAGGGCTTCAAGCTCGATTTGACCGAGTACGTGCGCGTGCTCTGGCGGAAGAAACACCTGATCGTCATACCGTTGTTTTTCTCGGCACTCGTGGCGTTCGTCGGTGTTCGGTTCCTTCCGCCCGTGTACCAGTCGAGTATCGTTCTCCAGATCGAGAATCCCGACTGGATGAACCCTGAGGTTCAGCGACTCGTCCAGCCCGATCAGCGACGCGAACGAGAAGTCGAGATACGCGCCAAGGTCGAAACTAACATCACCAGCAGCGATTTTCTCGACCGGTTGAGTATCCTTCTTGGGTTCGACCAGGATCCGGACGTTATCCGACAGGCCGAGTTGTCGCGGGCTAGCAGCCACCCCGACGTCTCCGTGGAGCAACTTGTGTTCAAGAGACTTCGCGATCTGATTCGTGGCCGCATAGAGGTGCAGCGCGTCGGGCCGGGATTATTCGAAATCTCCTACCTGGACGCGAACCCCGAAGCTTGTTACGTCATCGTTGATGCAATGACCAAGTTGTATATCGAGGAGCAACAGCGGCTGCAGTTGATGAGATTGAGGGTGGTGAGCGACTTCAGCGACGAGCAGCTGATCGTTTACCGTGAAAGACTCGACAAATCGGAGCGCGAGCTCGACCAATTCCAACAAGAAATGGCGAGAACGATCGTCGCTTCGAATCCGGTTGTCGAAACCAATATCGGGGTGGCACGCTCGCTCGAAGGCCATTTGGCAGTCGAGATCGACGACCTGACGCGTGTCGTGGATAATCTCGAAGGCCGGCTGATAACGCACGTCGGTGGCGTCCCCGACTATGAGATGATACTCGGGGACAAGGAGGTGCAGAATCTCCGCAGCGAGTTGATCGCTCACGTGACTTCCCAACTTCTCAGTCAATTGCAAGCAGGGGGGAGTGAGACGCAGACTCCGTCGTTGACCAGTCAGCAGGAGATCGCCCGGGTCCAGCAGGACGTGCTCGCGCGTCTCCAGGAACTGATCCGCGAGCATTATCGAGGGATCGATCAGGATTACCGACCGCTGATCGACGAATATTTATACCAGGTCATCCAGCTCGCGACCCGCGAACGAAAGATGGAAAAGCTGCAGGAATACATCGGCACTTACAAACGAAACGTGGAATTGGGACCACAAATGGAAACCGAATTGCAGCGGTTGACCGCGGAAGTCGAGCAAAACCGCGCACTCTACGAACAGTTCCTCGAGGCCAAGACATCGACGCAGATCACCGAGGCTGCCCAGAACAGCGATCTTGCCACCAGCATGGCGATCGTCGAAAGTGCCACGTTTCCGCTTCGTCCCGTTCGACCGGAAAAGGCCAAGATCCTGGTGCTGGCGGTGGTGTTCGGCCTCACGATTGGCGGATTGGGGCTCGTTTTGAGCGAATTCACCGATACATCGTTCAAGACGGTCGACGAAGTAGAAAAGCGCCTTGGATTGCGCGTGCTGGGCACCGTGCCCAGGATCGAAACAACGGGCAGCGGTTGGCGCAGAGAGAACCGCGTCCGGAGAGTCCTCATCTGGGCGACAACGTCGATCTTGCTGACGGCGGTGTCGATCTTTGCGTTTTACTTCTACGGAAAATCGACCAAGGAGAACCTCGTTTCATTTCAAATGACGAATACACAACAATCGGTGGGGGGGCAAAGGTAAATGCCAGCGTCCGATAGCGATAGCTTGTACTCTTTTTTCCGGGGCGAGTCGCCGGTGGTAACCGAGATGCGCCGCCTGTACCACAACGCGCGCACACCCGTTGACGGCGTGAGTCCCAAGTCGTTTCTCATCACTAGCACGAACAGGGGAGAGGGAAAGAGCACGATTGTTACCAATCTGGCGTTGACCATCGCGCAATTTCCGAAGAAAAAGGTTCTGATCATCGATGCCGACCTCAGAAGACCGCGCGTCCACGAAATCCTGGGAATCGAAGGCGAACCTGGTTTGAGGGAATGCTTGGAATCTTCGATCGACGCGATGGAGGTCGTCAAGGAAACGCAACTTCCGAATTTGCAGGTCATCACTGCCGGCGCGCGGGCGAGCGCCCCGGGCATGCTGTTCGAATCCGACGAGCTGTCGGAATTGATGAAAAAGGTAACGTTCTATTACGACGTCGTCCTCGTCGACAGTGCGCCCGTGTTGGCAGTGAGCGACACCCAGTTCCTCGTGTCGGAGATAGACCGGGTGCTAATGGTCGTTCTCGCCGGCGTTACGCCCCGCGAAGTAGTGTTCAGGGCACAAAAGGTGCTGGAAG
>JBDGYW010001158.1:0-2460 GCA_039588935.1 Gemmatimonadota bacterium
GGAATTCGAATGTGGCGAGGGCACGCGGCAGACCGATGAATACGTCTTGCACAACATCCTCAGCATCAGCTTCCGAACCCAGCAGGTGGAGGGCGGTACTATAGATCCCGTCTGCATGGCGATCGTACAGTTCGCCGAGTGCTGCGGCGTCCCCTGCCTTCACGCGCTCGATGAGTGCGGAGGGATCGGCACGATCAGTCACAGCGGCGGAAGGCTTGGGCATCAGGTTCCGGTCCACCGAATCAGCCTAGGGTGACACGGGGATGCCCCCTGCCAATCAGTCTCCGAGCCCATCAGATGGCCCGCCAGCGAGTCGGCCACCTTATTCACCTTTGGGATTCACGTGCACCGCCCGTCCCGGTTTCAGCGTACGGCCGGTTCATCTTGCAGCAACTCGTATGCTCCTACGGTGGGCACCGGATCCCACTCCAATACGTACAGCGTAGAACCATCTGGATCCACACTGATGTCTCTCGCGTCGACCTCCAGCGCAATGTAGCCAACAAACCGGCCATCCCAGTTGAACACATGCACGAACCGGCCGAAGTATTTTCGGTCGGCAGAATCCTCATACGTTCTCCCAGAAAACAATCCGAAGAACCGCCGCTTCGAAGCCGCGACCGCAACATATCCCGCCTTCCAATCATCACCCACGGCAAAGCGGTCTACAAACGGCAGATCTTGGGCGGTCAAATCCCACTCGAACGGAGCTTGCGCGATGGCTACAGATCTTCCTTGTTGGTCAAACGCCTCAATCCTCGGCACGTGTCGCGAGCCAATCACGAACCGATTGTGGTCGGGGTTTGTCGCCGGGGTGCCTTGGTGAATCAGGTTTCGAAACCGGACCGAGATATCAGGATCACCTGGCGGGAGTGGCCCTACTTGCCCAATCTCGTTTCCCGCACTGTCAACGACGGCAAAGCGATAATCTTCGTATGCGCCCGAGCTGATCAGCGTGCCCTGCGAGGTCCACACAGGTCCGCCGATGGGAGATTGAGTCCGAAGGTTCAACACGAACGGTCCGACGGAGTCCGGGTTGAGCCGCAAGAGGCTCAGTTCAATGCGAGTTAGACGACCCAAATCGGGGTCAAAGATCCAGATTGCGTCACCGGCCGGGTCCCGGTCAATCGACCAGGGCATCTCGAATTCACCCGGTCCTTCACCTCGGCCTCCGTAGGACTCTATCAGTGTACCGTCGAAGCGATCAAGAACATGAAGCGCCGGACCAGGCGATTGCTCCAACACCACCAAGTAGTCCCCCACAACGATGCTGTGGAACGGTTGAGCTAAGCTGTCGGACCGATGAAACTGTACTCGCTCGCCGACTGCAAAGCTCGGCAGCGCATCATGATCGACCGTCGATTCGGAAGCACAGCCGCCCAACGAAATGCCCAGAGCCGCAACTGCAAGACAGCCTTTACTCCTGGTCAACGATCGCCTGCCGGTGTGGCTGCGGCGCCCATAGCCTGGTACATAGCCTTGGTCGTGGCACCCCGAGGGGCGACCATCATTACGGCAGCATGCATTCCATCACGCACATAGAGCTAACGGACTCTGCCTACCCGCGACATTCCCGCCTTTTACAGTTCGGGGGATCCCCACAGCAGTCGCAGCGGAAAGGCGTAGGCTCTCCGTCACAACGTTCCGGCCCCGCATCTTGGGCACAGCCATCTTGAATCACTACCTCCACACTCCATGGCGAGGGTTGTCCATCGGCATCAAAGGCGACAGGTATAAGCGTAACCACAAAGACAGCGGTCAGAAGACGGAATATCTTCCTCACTGTAACCTCCTCGTATGTGGCACAGACTGGATTCCAGCAGCGATACTATGGCGAGTGGGAACCCGCCGTCAAGAGGAAGAACGTCGGCGAAGCCGTTTGTCACCTTTGGCCGTTTCAATGCATCTATGAATGGGTGTTTGTCCAATTCGATGCGGGCGTGACCGAGGACGAGTGCAAGGGCGCCGCCGGCATTCCCACCCGCACGTTCAGTGGGCGGGTGATGAGGACTCCAAGCCCCGGAACACCAACTCCACCACAACCCTACCTGTTCCTTGCGAGTACCGCGGTCTTTGGCCAATGGACCCAGATTGGGAAGACGGGATCAACGGAATGTCAACGCGTTCCGCTGGCAGGACTTACACTGGGGATGGTCGTCTATCGACGGATCAAGAGGTCTTACTAATTGAGACACAGTTTGGTCTCGGCAGGGGCACCGGTGCAGAGGAATGACGCCAGAGTCCCATGGAGGATGCCCTAGGACCGTTCAGTCAGGTCCGTCTGCTGCAATGTGGTCGACGGCGCGCCGCCCGGTAGTGTTCGTTGCCTCCCGCCACTGAGACTTCGAGGATTCCGTCCACGACCTCCAGCGCCACAGGTGTCCCGGCCGCAGTCTACCGTTCCCCTACATCAGCGGATCACCTCATCAGGAACGCCCTTGCAGTCCGGCAACCCCTACC
>JBDGYW010001159.1:0-2457 GCA_039588935.1 Gemmatimonadota bacterium
ATCGCCTTCCGCACTGTAGCGGTGTGCTTGCCAAACCAATAGGCGCACCACTCGGAATATGCCGTAGCATCGCCCTTGTGTCGCCGCCTCGCATCCGACGCCGCCTTGCGCTCCTTTGTCGTTACCCTCGCCGCCACGTCCTCTAACAACGGCAGAAACGCACCCGCAACGTCAACGGAAGACTGCACCACGATAACGGACGGCTGGGCCTTCGCTTCGTCGTCCTTATCATCCGGTGGGGGTTGACTGCCGGGCACCACTTGCCCTTGCGCCCCCAATGGCATCGTGTTCATCGGCACCCACAGATCGTCGCCGCCTTCCTTCGGGTTCAGTTCCTCCCAAACCCGCACGTCGTTGCGAGTGAACCAGCCCCACTGGATACCGGCCGCGTAGAACTTGGAGCGGGCTTCCATATCGCCCCGTGCCAGCCCGGCCAAGTTATGCCGCACGTATAGCGGGGAGTCGGGAAAGAACTGTCGCTTGTAGGCTGATTCGGTGGCCTTGCACTGCGGCAGCAAGCAGTCGCGCACCCACGCGATCATGGCCTGCTCAATCGCCGTGTATTTGCCCGGGTCCAACTCTTGGATCATCACCGGGGGCGTGTCGAAAATGCTGCAAATCTCGATGCGGTTGAACTTGCGGAGTTCCAAGAGCTGCATATCGTCGTGGGGCATCCCGACGGTTGCGTTGAACTTCACGCCTTCGCGGAGCCGGCCCACCTTGTGGGCTTTGGCGGCCCCCTGCCATGACTCGTTGAACTTCTCGACGAGCGCGTCTTGTCGCTCGTCCGACAGGTTGATATCAGCGGGAAACTCCAAGAACCCGCCCGGGTGCGCACCGTTGCCGAAAAACGTATTGGCATAGGTTTCGGCCGCCATCGCACCGGCAACCGTCTCCCTGCTCTGGATCGGCGTGATGCCCAACGCACCGTCTAAAACAAACGGCCCCGGGTCGTGGAGGTATTTTTCTGGCGGCAACGTCGTGTCGTACCTCCCCTCTGGCCAGTGCTCCCATCGCAGCTCGCCGTTGTCCATGAACTTGGGGCGCAGGTCTTTGGACATGAGCGGCACCAATCCACCAACACGGCCGTCCACCGTCCACTGCACCTCGCAGACACCGTTGCCCCATGCGAGCCGATTGGCGTACATCGACGACCGAACGGTCGTGCCGGTGGCTCGGATATTACCCTGCCAGTCAAGCACCTCGTTTAGTTCGTGGTCGACGGGATGGGTTTCTCGTGGCCCTCGTTTCTCGTAGACATGCACCGGCAGCGTGGCCAGTGTCTTGCTGATTTTCTGGATGCACGCGAACACCGTCGAGAATCGCATCGCCGTCTCCGGCGTTACGTTCACACCGGCATGGGTTGCGTACCCGATGTCCGTGTACCAGAAATCGTGATCCGGCCCGTATGTCTCGCTGGTCGTGCCAGCCATCAGTTCTTCAATCATTTTTCTTCGCCCTCCGCCGCGAGGCGAGCACGTCGCCCAACAGCCAGGTCCCCACCAGCAGCAACGCCGCCGGTCGATAAATCCACCATGCACCTGCGGATGCAATGAGCAATCCGACTACCTCCACGGTAAGCCGAATCTGCCTCGCCCGTTTGGCAGCAACCGGCGGCGCAAACCGCCTCAGCTTCGCCAACAATTCCGCGTTGGCTGTTATCTGTTTCTGTAGACGCTCGATGTCCGATCTTTCCGCGTAGGCCACCGGCTCGTGGTCCTCGGTCAACGGTATCAGCCTCACGCCGTCTATGGTTCGCTCTTGTTCTTCCACGGAAACTCTCTTGTCGGTTCCTCGACTCCCAAAAACGGGCACAGCACGTCCCACTTGTCGCCTCGGTGAATGTCCATCACCAACAACTCATCGGCCGGCACGGTTCCTTTGACGAAAGCGTTGTGCTCCACGAACCGCCGCTTGTACCAATACTCGCACGGCTGCGGACAGCCGAACAGCAGCGAGTGCAGCGCCTCCGTGTACCGGATGTGTTCGATGTTCGTGCTGACTCGAATCAGGTTTGAGTGCCGCTTAATGCTCTCCCACCAGCTATTCGGCTCGCGTACCGTGAGGATGATCTTGCAGTCATGCGCTCGCCGCAATTCCCGCCAGTACATCGAGGCGGGGGCGTCGGTTACGGCGTCCACACCATCGTATTCCGGCCACAGTTGGTTTGCGCTCGGGAACAAGGGCACATGCCCCGGCGCGTGGTGGATGACGTTGTAGCCGAGCACCCGCAACGCCTCGGCCAGCGAGGCGGTTCCGGTTCGGGGTAGTCCGGCTCCGAGGATTTTTAGCATTCTCAATACTCCAAATCCGAAAAGCCAAACTCAGGTTCCATGTCCCGCAATACGGCCTTTGCAATGCCTCGCAGCATGGGTGTCGTAAACTTCACTGATGCACAATGGCCGGTTGCCTCGTTCGCAATTACCAGATTGAACGTTGGCTCCCCGCTATCCTTCG
>JBDGYW010001160.1:0-2452 GCA_039588935.1 Gemmatimonadota bacterium
GGAATCGAAGTTGTACGTGCTGGATACCCTGAGCATGTACAACCAATCGATAGAAACTTCCGCTCACGGTGGCACAAGACGCAGTTGCTGAAGTGCGCGCGCACGCAGGACTGTATCTTCTTGGACACGGACACGCTGGTGATGCGTGATCCGCGGGAAGGTTGGGAGTTCCTCCCTGCAGACAAGTCGTTCGGCATCGTGTGTCCGAACCAGCAGACGATTGGCGGAATCAAGAACGACGTGGAGAGTTTGCAGAAGCGGCGAGGCGCCTACTATCGAGAGTGGCGCGCTACGATGCGCGTGGTCGATCAGCGGGCCAAGCACTTCAACACAGGTGTGATGTATTGGCGGCAGAGTGCGTACGTCAAGCAGCTCTTCGCCGATTGGCACAAGGAGTGGCTCAAGTTCAAGCAGGTCGATCAGCTTGCTTTTGCTCGGGCCATTCACGGCCTTGCGGCGCCGGACTACGTCGAGCTGCCGTGCCGGTTCAACCAGCTGCGTCCACGGACGATCAACCCAGAGCTGGTGGTCTTTCACGGGACGAGAGAGAAGTGGAAGCGTGTCAGGGAACTTCGTCCGGCTGCCTGTGCGCAGGGTGAGGCGATGCTCACGAAGGCGGGACTGCGAATCGTATGGTAAAGACCGCCATCATAGCACCACCGTGCGTGGCCGAGTTCGGCTGGGAGCTTATGCGCTGGCAGGGCCGTGTACGTGAGCTCGCCAAGACAGCTGACAAAGTAGTCGTGTGCTCGACAGAGAGTCATCTGCCGCTTTACGAGGACATGCGGGACAAGCTGGAGTTCATTCCGCACGCGATCGAAGGTCAACGCAATGGTCACTCGATCGCTGATGTCACGAACCCGGATGAGCTACAGCGCGCGTCGCGACTCGTTGAGCAGCGGAAGGTGGACCTTCTCGACAGTGGCGCCTATAGCATCGTTACGGTGGCGCACAAGCGTTGGCGCCTGCATGATCAGGACTTCGTGCAGTACGGCGCGCCAGATGACACTGTACCTGAAGCCTTGGTCGTACATGCGCGGGCGCGTACGTGGAACTCCAAGCACAACTGGCCGGTCGGGCACTGGGACGCCCTGGTCAATCACATGCGCCGAACGAAGGAACCTGTGATCGCTATCGGCACGAAGAGTGGAGCATACTGTCCGCGTGGCGCTGCAGACTGGCGTGATCGGCCGCTACAGAACGTGATGAACTTGCTCGCGAAGGCGTTCATCGTAGTAGGGCCGTCAAGCGGACCGATGGTCTTGGCAAGCCTGTGCGGTGCGCCGCACCTGGTCTGGACAGACAGCCGG
This sequence comes from Gemmatimonadota bacterium, assembly GCA_039588935.1. Lineage (GTDB taxonomy): Bacteria > Gemmatimonadota > Gemmatimonadetes > Gemmatimonadales > GWC2-71-9 > JBDGYW01. The sequence goes on from JBDGYW010001160.1 coordinate 1,311, forward strand.
AAACACGGAACGGTCGGCGTGACGAACAAGAAACGGTTCCAGAGTGAGTGGAATCCATTCGGCACGCCGGTACACGTCATGGATAGGTACGGGTGGTGTCCGCCTGTGCGCGCAGTTTGGGACAGGATCAGCAAGACATGGAAGGCGTGGAAATGAGTAACCCACTTTGCCCTATCTGCGGGACGAGCAGCATCACCCGATCGAAGGCGGTGTTGAAACTGCCGGAGCAGCATGAGTACTGCATCGGTTGCGATCACGTCTTCCAGTGGCCACCCGAGATTGGGATCTCCTACGACGCTGACTACATCAAGACTTACGAGAGCTACCCGACGCGTGACATGAGTTTCCTGCGCCTTGGTGCGCTGCTCAGCCATGTGGACAGTCACGACCCCGAAAGTCGTATGATGGGCGAGCCACGCCAACGTACGCTGCTGGACATCGGCTATGGTAACGGCGAGTTCGCCAGGCTGGCTAAGGATGCCGGTTTCGATGCCTACGGTAGCGACGTACACGGCGTGGACTACGGCGTGAAGGATGTGGCGCTTGACCATGCTGGGCGTTGGGACGTGGTCACGATGTTTGATAGCATCGAACACTTCCCGGACTTCTCTGTGCTACGGCAGCTGATGGTGCGGACGGACATGCTCCTCATTAGTACGCCGCTCCGACCAGCGGGGGAGACGAGCTTCACGGGGCGTTGGTGGGATGGTTGGCATCACTTCAAACCAGGCGAGCATCTGCACTACTTCAGCAGGAAATCGTTGGCTCGACTGCTGCAGGGCTTCGGCATGAAGCAGCTGAAGGTGGAGGATGCGATTCGCAAGTCGCCGTCGCTCACTGAGCCGAATATCCTCATGGGCGTCTTCAAGCGCATGATCGCCGGTGGCTAACCGCGGCGTGCTATACGTGGCAGCGACACGGCCCGAGACGCTGGCGCAGGTATGCCACAGCGTCGTCTCGCTGCGGGATCACTACGACGGGCCAATCACCATCATCACGGACCAGAACCCACTGGACTTGGCGCTGCTGGTGCAAAACTACGATGTGGTAGTCCAGTATGAGCGGGAAGGCGATGAGCGCGGCAAGTTCGCATCCCGTCAATTCAAGACACGGATGTATGCGCTCTCACCTTACACGGAGGC
>JBDGYW010001161.1:0-2452 GCA_039588935.1 Gemmatimonadota bacterium
GGTCGAGACGGCTTCGACCTCCTGGATCAACGGCACGGATTGCCCCCGCACGGCGTTGTGGAGGACGCCGATCACGGTCGCGGCGGCGATGATGACGAGGCCACCGGTCAAATCTTTCACGATTCGTTTCATGTTTAAGTCTCCGGGATTGTTGAGAATACCGTATCGATAATCGGGATTCCAGAGGTTCTTACTACTCTTCTTGTACTGATTTCCGCGCCTCTAAGTTCCCTGGAGATCGTCGTCCCGCCGTCTCCAGGCCGGTTGCCACCGGGTTGAGCAGGCCGTTTGCCGGCGAGCAATAATAAGAGGGGCCAATAGGCGAGCCGGCAACCTGCACCGCGTCCCACGCCTACCAACATTCGGCGTGGGGCGAGGCGACTGTCCAGCTCGGAATTCCTAGGAGCAAGGTCGGTCGCAAGGAGCCGTGCCCGCGAAACCCGTGGCAGCCGGCCTCAATTACTCGGGATCATGATCCTAGCCGCTGCGGGCTGCCGCCCGGTTGTTTTAACCTTGTAGAATGGCACGATTTACGGTATCGTGCTACCGACATCCGACCCAGATTCAATTGTCACTAGAGACAAACGAATACACGAGGAAACGAGACCATGGCAGACGTCCTATCGTTTTTCGAATCCAAATTTCAAGAACTCATCGACAGAGTCCCCGAACCGTCCGGCTACTTCACCCCGCGGCCGTACCGAACGGGGATGGTCCGCTTCCGCGACTGCCGGATGGATCAGTTCGACCTGCGCCGTCAGCTGTTGGAAGAGGCCGGATACAACGTATTCATGTTTCCCGCGCACCGGATTCCGGGATGCGACCTGCTCTCAGACTCCGGCACGACCACGATGACCACCGAACAGTGGGCCAGGTTGCTGCTGGGGGACGAAGCGTACGGCTCCAACGAGGGGTATTTCGAGCTTCGAGAGCAACTGGTGAGTACTTTCGGACCGGTGTGGAGTCAACAGGACAAACTACACGAAAATCTGTTTCTATTCCACCAGGGCCGGTCGGCCGAGCACGGCTTCTTCGGGATCCTCAGCGGAACGCTGGCCGCCGCGAACGCGGCCGACGGGGGTGCCGAGCTGCCCTCCGAACTCGACGAGTGGCTCCGTCGCCGGATCGAGAACGGTGCGACCAAGGCGGACGGGGCCTACTACATCATTCCCAGCAATTCACACTTCGACACCACAGAGGGAAACGTCCAGAACAACCGCATGGTGGCCTTGAACCTGCCGTGTCGCGAGCACCTCGAAGACCACAAGGACTATCCTTTTCGCGGTGACATCAACCTCGACCACCTAGCCGCGCTGCTCGAAAACGTCCTCGACCGGATTCCGGTCGTCTACATCACCATCACCAACAACACCGGTGGCGGCCAACCCGTTTCCATGGAAAACATCAAGCAGGCCAGGAAACTCACCGCCCGCTTTGGCGTACCGCTGTTCTTCGACGCGTGCAGGTTCGCGGAGAACGCGTGGTTCATCAAGCGCAAAGAAGATGGTTACGCCGACCGGTCGATCGAGTCGATCGTCCACGAGATGTTCGAACACGTAGACGGTTTCCACATCAGCTTCAAGAAAGACGGTCTCGTGAATATAGGCGGCGCCGTCTATCTGAAGCAGGGAGGCCTTTTCTGGGACAAATTCCCCCAATTCGGCGAGGCGCTGACCAACCACCAGATCCTGGTCGAGGGCCATCCGACGTACGGCGGGCTGGCCGGTCGCGATCTTAAAGCGCTGGCCGAAGGCTTGAGGACCATCGTGCGCGAAGTGTACCTCGACGCCCGCATCCGGCAGGTGTGGCGTTTCGGGAACAAGCTGCGCTCGTACAACATTCCCATCAACGAGCCCATCGGCGGGCACGCCGTCTACATCAACATGGACCGGTTCTTCGAAGGCGTGGATTACAACGATACGGACTTCAAAGGGATTGGCTTCACTGCGCTGCTCTTGTTCGGAGGTCACCGGTTATGCGAGCTCGGCGTGTACGCGTTCGGTATGATCAAGGACGGCAAGGAAATCCCCCCCAGCCCGCGCGTGAACAACGTGCGCGCATCCGTCCCCAGGCTCGCCTACGAGGATCAGGATCTATTCGCTCTTTGCGAGGCGGTCCGCGTGCTGCATGAAAATAAAGACAAAATTCCCGGCGTCGAAGTCACGCACGGACGCGACCTCAACCTGCGGCACTTCAAGAGCCGTTTCCGGCTCAAGTCGTGATTGGAGGCGGTGGTTGGCACGTTGACAGACGGTGACACACGGGAAAGCGCCGTTGAAAAACCGACGCGCCGGCTTGGCTAAGTCGGCGCGTTTGTGTTTCATACGTCAAAGTTTATTGTTGGAGTATTAGCCCGACGGTTTGGTTCTCTCCAGTTCTTCTTTTATTCGGTGCTTTCTGGCAGCCGACAACACCAGGTCCTCCTCCGCCCCGCCTATCGGAAGGCGCGTCA
>JBDGYW010001162.1:0-2449 GCA_039588935.1 Gemmatimonadota bacterium
TCTATCAAACAACCATCCTCTTAGCGCGCCTTTCATACTCCTCCCTGCCGATGGGTTACGCTCCACAGCGAAGATGAAAGTTGGGTGAATCGTCCGCTAGAGCGTTTTTGGGGCGCCATATGTCGGAATTGGGACATTCGTCGGGGATTCAGTCTCCTCGCGCTCGCAGAGCGTGCGCGGGTCGGGCGCCACTGATAAGTCCTGTTGCTCAAGCCAGAACGGTGGACTGCGGCACGCCTACTCGCCAGGGTCGAGGAGGTCCTGGATGGCAGAGACAAGTTGATCTTTGCCGAATGGCTTGGTGAGGACCTTGAGCCCCCCGATCTCAACCGCGTTCGCAACGGCGTCGCTGTAAGCCGACATAACAACGACCTTGGAATCGGGAAACTCCCGACGGAGGTGGCCTATGAGCTCCAATCCTCCCATCGGTTTCATCACGAGATCCGTCACCACGACGTCTGGAGGGCTCTCACGATAGGACTCCAATGCTTCTTGCCCGTCGCACGCCTCTCGAACCGTGAATCCAGCACGTTCGAGGATGATGCCCGTGAATTGCCGCACAAATTCTTCATCGTCAACTAAAAGTATCGAGGACATCTAGACCATTATCGGTTGATCGCTCTGCGAACTTTAATCACGTGCTCACTCAACGCACCACGCACGGGCTACATTCATTCACAGCCTCCTCCTCGCCATCTCCACGAGATCGTCCAGAGACCAGGCTCTTGCCGTTGATCTCGAAGTGGACGGGGTCACAGGACGCAACACGGCGGGCCTGGGTCAGTCTTCGTGCCCGTTGCATATCCTCGCGACCGCCTCGTTCACTTGCTTCCGCATACCCTCACTCCGAGCCTGGACTGCATCGAACTGGAACGTCTCACCATCCCATAAGAGCCAAGGCTTTTCGGGGTGGATGTCGAAGTCTCGGTCGCAGCCGATCTCGAGCATTCGTTGTTCCACATGTCCGACGAATTCATTGAAAGCCGCTTTGTTGCTCATACGTATCTCTCTGCTGTTTGGCTCCCACTCCCCGCCGCCGGGCTCAGCCGTTGTCGGCCAACCACTCCGTTGCTGCTCTTGGCTTTCCCCTACCATTCGTCGGGATGCTTGGGGACGACCTCAACCAGGTTCAGCATTACCCACTTGTTCTTGACATCGGCGTCCGATAGCCACGTCCCCTCATCAAGGTCACGCAGACGTTGCTCAAGGATAGACGGCGAAGCGAGGAGCCCGTCTGTGGCCGAAAGCCGGAATGCCGCTTTGTCTGGGCCAAAGTCGATTGTCCAGCGATAGCGTGGCATTCTCTCGACCGGGCCTAGAGAATGTACTTTGGCCCTAGGAAAACGAGCCCGCATCCAGTCGTCGATCGTGCGGACGCCTGCCATCAGCGCCTTATTATTGGCATTCATCTCGTTGTTTCTCGCTGTGAACGCCAGTGGTCCAAACCGAAGTCAGAATTGCTCTCCACTACAGCCTCCACCTCGCGTCATCCACGAGTAAGGTCGTCGCTCACTCAGGGCCACTGAGCCACTGCGTTGCGCTTTCGAGGTCTCGGAATATTTTGGTTTGCCACGGTAGATCCTGCGCATGGGCCTCGAACATCCTGCCTACGCCAAAATCCACGTCCTTCGAGACCACGATCGCCGACATGCCCTCGCCTCGGGCGTCTGCGTGCCGGATGTTGAATGCGATCAACCCCTGAATCCCGCCGGTCGAGAGAGCAGAGATGGTAGCCTTGCGACAATCCCACAAAACCCTCATGCCCGGCCGAAAATCCGGATTCTCAAGACGTGCCTCAAACGCAGTCTTGATCTCATCGATCGACATTTCTCCGGTTCCCGTGTGGGTTACCAACCCAGTCGTGCGATCAATGTGCATGCTGACCATGTCCACCTCATTGACTACAGTCATGCGAGCGTGCCCCCGAACCTAAACCTGGTCCCTTCTACCGCTAGTGCGTTCTTGGGGCAGCGACATGCGAAATTGGGACATTCATCCGGGAATTACCCAAAACTAGTACCCATACGTCAGAATGCGGCGAGTGCGCGGGTCTGGCGCCACTGATAAGTCCTGTTGCTCAAGCCAGAACGGTGGACTGCGGCACGCCTACTCGCCAGGGTCGAGGAGGTCCTGGATGGCAGAGCAAAGTTGATCTTTGGTGAATGGCTTGGTGAGGATCTTGAGCTCCCCGATCTCAACCGCATTCGCAGCGGCGTCCGTGTAACCTGAAATAATAACGATCTTGGAATCGGGAAACTCCCGACGGAGGTGGTCTATGAACTCCAATCCTCCCATCGGTGCCATCCTGAGATCGGTCACCACGACGTCTGAAGGGCTCTCACGATAGAGCTTGAGTGCCGCTTCCCCATCCGGGGTATCGAGAACTGTGTATCCAGCACGCTCCAGGAACATACGTACCACCCGGCGTATAACATCTTCATCGTCGACT
>JBDGYW010001163.1:0-2442 GCA_039588935.1 Gemmatimonadota bacterium
TCCACCTCAACGACCTTACCGCCCCCCGAGACCACGATGCTGCCGCCGGCCGTCTTCAATTCGACTTCTCCGGTTATGTCGCCGACTTCGATGCTGCCACCGGCGGTCTTCGCGAAAACGTCGCCGTCGAGGTCATCGACGTTGATGCTCCCGCCGGCGGTCGTCAGGCTGACATTGAACTGTCGCGGTACCGTCATTCTGTACGACGCCTCAATCCGATCGGAATCGCCCCAGCGGCCCCAGCCTTCAGTTTCGACCCATATTTCGTTGCCCTTCTTCTCAATGGTCGTCGGGTAGTCTTCCAGAACCGCCCTCGCCTCCTCCTCGTCCCGAGATTTGACCCTTCGCTCTACCACGACGCGGACATCGTTCTTGTCCCAGGCCTTGACTTCGATAGAACCGTTCGGCGCCTCGACGTGGAGTACACCTCCAGTCTTGACCTCGAAGCTGCGGTCAATAAGCTGAACGTACCTGGAACCTTTGCGTTTCAGCTCGTACGTTTCCGCAGCGGCATCGATCAACGGCAATATTTGCACAGCGACCGCGGCGATGGCCACCGACGCCGCCCACAAAACGAACCGCACTCTCCACCGTTCCATACTTTCCCTCCTCTATTGGTTATAGTAGCCGGATTGACCAGGCATGGGTTTAAAAGGATACGAACGTGCCGACCAGTGGTTGCACATCGACACGCAGACGCACGCCGACGACGGCGTACAACGCGAAACGGATTGCCATGCTTTTTTCATATGCTGATTTAGACGAAACGGACCGGCGAAAAGTTGTGCGGGTGCCCGGGCTTTTTTTACGGACGGCTAAACCCCATAACGTTTTATTCGTTAGCGAGTTACGTATATCTGCGGTCCAGTGTCGGCGGGTGGGGTCCGGCCCCGGCAGATTCCGAGCGCGGCCGGTGACCGTTAGATGAATGTCTTGAGTATTTCGCGCTGCATCGCCTGCAGATCTCCGTATGCGGCGTTGATCTCCTGGATCTTCTCCTGCAGCTTTTTGAGCAGCTTCTGTTTTTCCAGGCCGTTTCTGATGATGATCATCAGGTCTTCGTTGTCCCAGGGCTTCTCTATGTACTGGTAGAGACCGACTTCGTTGATCGCTTTGATGGCGTTCTCCTTGTCGGCGTAACCCGTGAGAATAATACGTGGTATCTCCGGCTTGATTTCCCTCACCTGGGCCAGAAAGCTAATCCCGTCCATTTCGGGCATGAGGTAATCCGAGATGACCAGGTCAACGTCATTGTTGCCAACGAAGTCGAGCGCATCCCTGGGAGACAGGAAGGTCTGTATGTCGTAGTCCGTCTCCAGCGTGAGGATCGAGCGGAGACTGGTCAGGACCATTTCCTCGTCATCGACGAGGACGATCGTTTCCGTTATGTTCTTCGATTCCATGGATAGCTCCTGTTCACGAGTCGATCTTTGATATCAATATTTACTTCGCCGCGGCGAATAAATCAACCTATGAGTGACCGCTTCGGGCGGATCAGCGTCCCACCGGGAGGATCACGCGGACGGTCGTTCCTTTGCCGACCTCGCTTTCGACTTCGATCTCGCCACCGTGATCCTTGACGATTTGGTACACGATGGACAATCCCAGTCCCGTTCCTACGCCGGCGCCCTTGGTGGTAAAACCCGGATCGTAAATACGCCCGAGATGTTCCGGCGGTATGCCCCGTCCCGTGTCGCTTATCTCTATGGCCACGGCATCGTTCTGACTGCTGCGGCCCGTCGATACCGTTATCTTTCCTTTTTTCTCGATCGCCTGGCTGGCGTTGACCAGCAGATTCATGAATACCTGATTCAGCTGGTTCGGAAAGCACCGAACCAGCGGTATGTCGCCGTATTGCCTGACGACTTCGATTCTGCCTTTTAGTTGATGGTGTACCAACGTTAGCGTGCTTTCCAGCCCTTCGCGCAGGTCCGCGTCTTTTTGTTCTGCTTCCTCCAGCCTCGCGAAATTACGTAAGCTATTGACAATAGAGACAATGCGATCCGTCGCCGTCTTGTTGACGGCGTTGAGTTTGTCGATGGCATCCAGGATCTTCCAAAGTTCCTTGTTTTTCGCGGTGTCGCTCGAGACCGAGGCGTCGGACAGCAACGACTGGATCTTACCAAAAGTCCGGATGAAAATGTCGTTGTTACTGTGTAGCGCGCCCAGCGGAGTGTTGATCTCGTGGGCTACGCCGGCGACGAGACTTCCGAGGGCCGCCATCTTTTCCGACTGAACCAGCTGCGCTTGCTTGTCTTGCACTTCGCGCGTCCGTTCCTGGACCTTGCGTTCGAGATCCTCGTTCGCAAGTACCAATTCCTCGCGAAGACGAACACGCTCGGTGACGTCCTCGACCACCTGAATCTCGGACCACGATCCTGTTTGGTCACGGACGTAGCTCGAACGGTACTGGAGTACCCTGCCGTCCGGTTGTTTCCGGTC
>JBDGYW010001164.1:0-2442 GCA_039588935.1 Gemmatimonadota bacterium
ACCGAATCCGAGGTCACGAAGACCGGTACGCGCGAGTCGGTCAGATACTCATAGGCCTCGCCGAAGCGCTTGAACTTCTCCGGGCTGGGTACCACCACGAAGCCGTTGGCCGAAAGCTTGGCCAGTGCCTCCCCGTTCACCGGGTGTATGCCTCTTTCGCGCACGTCCCGGTCCAGATTTGCCACCTGATTGGTGTCCAGCGGCAACCGATAATCCCCCACCTGCGGACACACGCCGGAACTGTCGGACCGCTTACAGAGCCTGACTTCTGTCTCATTGTTCAGCGAAAATGGCTCCCCGGGGTCCGGGATATCTCCCCAGCTGAATCGGGTATCCACGTCGTGATCCGGATTTTCGAAATCGTACTCCCCACAGCCGCCAAGCCACGCCATCAAAGCCAGCGACCATCCAAAGTTTCTCAGTGACTTCGACCGGTTCATTTGTATTCTCCTCTTGTAGGTTCTCAAGCCTATCTTTCAAGCTCCGTGCCACATCCATGTCTTTGGAATTTCAAGGGATTACTTGTGCCATCCGGCCAGCCGGCGGGTCTCGCCGCACCCGGCCAGTCAGCCACACCCGGTCAGAATGCCCACAGTAGCGCCAAGGGCCTGCCTGGGTGCGGTTTGACCCATGGGTATCACGCGCCACTGTCGGTATCGGTCATCGCATGCGCTGGCGAGACAGCTCCATGAGACGGGACTCGGTGATCCGCTCTCTAACCAGACGCGACAGGTCAGAAGGACCGTAATGAATCCCGATCATACGGAGGTATTCAGAAAGAGCGGCGTACATTTCCATAGCGGTCTGAAAACGTGTCCGCGGGGATTTTCCAAGCGCTCTCTTGATCACCATGGACAGAGCCCGATCCACTTCCGGGTTGACCTGCCAGGGAGGTTCGTAGGATCCCCGATTGATAGAGGCGAGCAATTCGTCTGCGGTTGACCCGGAGAACGGCAGTCTACCGGTGGTCAGCTCATACAGCACCACGCCGAGCGAAAACAAGTCGCTTCGGTGGTCGAGCGGATTTCCGCGAAGCTGCTCGGCACTCATATACGGCAAGGTGCCCTTGATTGTACCGACTTGCGTGTCAGGAATCCGGCCGGTCGAGCGTGCGATGCCGAAGTCGGCGATCTTCACGACACCCTCCAGCGAAACCAGTATGTTTGCGGGCTTTGTGTCCCGGTGCACGATGCGCATAGGCGAGCCAGTCGAATCGATCTTGTTGTGCAGGTAGTCCAGACCTTGGCAGACCTGCTGGACAATGAAACCGGCCAGTGGAACCGGCAAGGGATTCGGACAGGCGGCGGGTTCGTCCAGCAATTGCCGGAGGGTGATCCCGTCAACGTATTCCATGACCAGGTAGTACTCCCCACCGATCTGACCGAAGTCCAACACCGATATTATGTTGCCATGATTCAAGCCGGCCATCAGCAAGGCTTCATCTCTGAACATCCGGACACATGTTTCGTCGCTCGACAGGTGAGGCAACAGCTTCTTGACTACCAGGTTCTTCTCGAAACCGTCGGCACCCAGCAGACTGGCTCGGTATACGTCGGCCATTCCACCAGTGGCCAAGTGCTCGACCAGCCGGTAGTTGCCCAGCCTGCCAACCTCCTGTGCGGCGGCCCGAGTTTCGGCCGAGGGAGTCTGGGAAATGCGCGCCTGCTGATAGTCCCGAACAGCCGAACGAATCAGTCCTACGAATTCCTTACTCTTCCAAGGCTTGGGCACGAAGTACCGGACCAACTGGCGATTGACCGCCTCGGCCGCCACCCGGACGTCGTCGCTAGCCGTCATCATGATGCCAACTGTGTCGGGCCATTTCTCTCTGACCAGAATGAGCAACTCCATTCCGTTCATGTTCGGCATCATATAATCGGCGATCACCACTGCTATCTCCTGCTGTCTCAGCACGGCCAGCGCCTCGGTGGCGCTTTTGGCCATGAGCAATTGGCAATCGCACCCGTGCAACAGCCTGTTAATGGACGACAGGATGGCTGGATCGTCATCCACAATTAATACGCGTGTATTCGATGCTGGGCCGGTATCCATGATCTGATTATCAAACTTACAACGAATGAACTCAGGTCTCAATAGGCAGGCCCCGGATCGGATCGAGGCGGATCGAGGTGCCGCCGAAACATCGAGAACAAGCAAGGCAAAAGTCAATGGGATTGACTTGGTGTTCGTGCACGTATACGTTCACGTTCACGTCTACGTCTACGTCCACGTTAGGGAGCTATCATGTTGCCGATTAAGCGAGTTGTGCTGTTCAAGCATGGGGTGGGGTATTTTCAGCATGAGGGATCGGTGGAAGGGGATCAGGAGCTGGAGTTCGGTTTTAAGGCCAAGCAGATGAACGATGTGCTCAAGAGCCTGACTACCCTGGATTATGGTGGCGGAACATTCGCGGCGCTGTCTTACGATTCCGAAGAACCGGTG
>JBDGYW010001165.1:0-2441 GCA_039588935.1 Gemmatimonadota bacterium
ACATTTTGATCTAAGTAGTATAGGCCTTTCCGGATGTATGAGAAACACGCGAATTTTGTTGTCTTAGTTTTCTGACATTCTGTTACGCTCTTTACCAACTGAATCTCACCCGATAGCTAATCCCACCGCGAACAAGGGTCACTGGAAGATCAGCGAGCAAGGCACACAAGCGCTCGTAGGCTTGCTGCGTTCGAGCGCGCGGGAAGCGTTGCGCGTAAACCGTCACCGTTCGCTGTTGATGGTCGAATTCCACCGATTCACCAAAGGACAAGAACTCGCGTCGCAAGCGCGCGGGACCAGCACCATCGAGGCCAAGTTGTCTGGCTAGAATGTGCAATGCAACCAAGGCGTGAGTCTTGAATAGGTTCAGCAATGTCAGCTTGCGCAGGTCTAGAGCATGTGTGGTACACAGGCTAACGGTTTGCCCGTCTTCGTCAACCATCACCTCGTCGCACTCTCGGGTCAGCTTCTCTTTCTCACGCTCTGCCTGTCGACGTAGACGTTGGGTTCGAGCGAGCAAAACGTTGTGCTCGTGCTTGTCGATCTGCCCATTCTCAAGCAGGTGTTGGTACTGCTGATCTTGCTCATCGTACTTGGTGAGCCGTCTTTCAGCATTCACAAGCTTGTGCTCAGCTTGTGCCAGATCATAGGGGTCCACTCGGGTCACCTCGTGCACTTTGTGCGAGGGGATGGCATCACTTCCCATCTCGTGCACGTCGACCTTGAATCCGTTCTCCACGCGCTGCTTGAGACGCATCGCCTCCATCAAGCTAATCGTGGTCATAGCACGCTGGTCATGGAGCGTGGTCTCTCGTGGGTGAAGAGCCGTGCTGTAGATGCCAATCCGTGTCCCAGCTTCTGTCTCCAGCACGAGTACCCGCCGTTGCCCCAAATCCGCAAAGGTTACTTGCGTGTCCGCAACACGCACCACGCGATGGTTCTGCTCTGACTTGCCAACCTGGAACTCACCTTGGACAAGAACGAACTCATCCTGTGGCACACCAGCCAACAGCCGTCGATTCACGCTGGTGTCCTTGACCCAAGTGATGGGGATGACTTGCTGCTCCACCTCCAGCCAGCGGAGCAGGTCCGCGTCCCAGCCTTCCTTGTCGAAAGCGAGTTTGTGGATACGATGAACCGGCTGCAAGGTGGCATTGGCTTTGCTCACCATCTGGCGCATTGCTTCAGCAAAGGTGATGCTGGCAGGCAGATACTCGCTCAAGGCCGTGATGCCATTGTACAGCGTGAAGCGTTTGATGGCTTTGACGCTCTTTTCCTTTGTGCCGTGCTTGGTCTTGCCGATCTTGGCTTTTCCGCTGTACTCGATGGTGTGCCCGTCAAAGAACCACACCTCGTCGTCCAGCAGACCAGCTTCTGCCCAGCAGACCAGCGAACGAAGCTGTGCACGGTCGATGAGCCCTCCTGATCGCACCTGACCGGGCAGGACATCCGTCGCCTCGTTCTCTTCTGCTTCGTCACGCGCAATTAGCGTGTTCAGGTACTGGTCTAGCGTATCCCCGTCCGGTCGTCGGTCTGTGCTCAGTGGGATACCCCACGACTCAACCGGCTGGTCATTGATATGCGACACGCGCAGCGTACCGAATGCACTGAGCAACGTCAAGCCCAAGCGAAGTTGCTCATCGGTGTAGCGCTGGTCCGAGTTGAGGACCGCCAACTCGGACAGGGCAGACTGAAAGTCGGTCTGGTCTAGCGGATTCAGGAGAGTCAGAGCAAGGGCGTGCTGGCAGGGGATCCACTCGCTCCCCCTTTTTCACCGTCTTCCGGCGGTGTCTCATCTTGCTCTGGCTGTTCGGTGTCGACAAGAATACGATGCAGATCCTGCATCCCGTGCTCTGTCAGCAGGCGATAGACTGTGCTGCGATGCATACCGAACTCCTTTCCCAAGTCGCTGTCACTGCGCTCAGGATGAAGAGCTTTGACACGCAGCACTTGGGCTTCGCCCTCTGTGGTGCGCTTGCTTGGTTCGGTGCCCCATCGCTTGTCGACCAAGGCTTCTGTGCCTTCCCTCTCAAACCGTTTCCACAGATCGTACAGGTAGGTACGGGCAAAGCCAAAAGCGTCGGCTATATCGTCGGCGGCGTATCCTGCCAGATACAGTCGACGTGTTTCTAGTTTGCGCAGAACGGGATCATCCGGTCGCAAGCTCAGAAAGCTATTCGGGTCGTTCTTCAGTTGTTCAAGATCGATGGTTTGACGCGGTTTACGCTGACGTTTTGTATTCATTGATTCACCCGGACCCTTTTCTATGTGGTTCTGCTTCGATATCCGGGGTATTATACCACAGTCAGCTTTTGTCAGGTAGACAGTGCAACAACGACAGACCAAAAACGGCTTAACCGGAAAGGCCTATGTGAAGGAAATCACAGGCCCAAATCTGCGTGGTGTGGTTCCGAAGAAACGTCGACTGAACATTTCCGGCC
>JBDGYW010001166.1:0-2440 GCA_039588935.1 Gemmatimonadota bacterium
AATGAGAGCAGTTGGACAGGCGATTGCCGATGAATGGCCGAGAGATGATTCCTACGGGGCATGGGTACGCCCATTCGCTGAGATATGGAGGAACCCCTCCGCCCGTGCAGCGTCGAAGTTTCTCCTTGGGGCGGCTGGATTGGTACTCCTGGTTGCATGCGCAAACCTCGCAGGCCTCTTGTTTACACGTGCGCGAAGGAGCGTGCGCGAACGAGCAGTTAGGAGCGCACTGGGCGCATCACGGTGGCGCCTTATTCGGTCGTTCTTCATAGAGAGTGCGGCTGTAACGACGCTCGGTGGTGCAGCGGGCCTTGGTCTGTCTCTGTGGGGTACTCGTCTCATGGCCTCGGCATGGCCAAGGCAGTTCCTTCAAGGCAGTGGCTCGGGGCTTCGAGTCATCAATCCCGATGGGCTGGCGCTCGATGCGCTGGCGATCGCCTTCGCAGTGCTCGTATCCATTGGATCCGCATTGCTGGTCGGCCTCATACCAGCACTCCGCATCTCGTCATTCCGCATTTCCGACCATCTAAAGGACGGTGCGGGAACGACCAAACGTAGTGGCGGTATTGCTCGTATGGACCCGCAGGTCTTTCTGGTGGGCGCGCAGGTTTCTCTCGCCCTGATACTGCTTGTCGGCGTTGGACTCATGGGTAGCACTGTGAGTCGGTTGCTTGGCGTGAATGACGTGTCTCATGCGGAAAAACTTCTGACGTTCGAGTTTTCCACCCCACAGACTGTTCCCCCCTTCGACCCGCGGGACGAAGGAGTCTGGCGATCGCACATCGTGCTATCGGCTTCGTTCGACGAAGAGTTCCAGCACCGGCTATCCGCTATACCAGCTATAGAAGGCATCGCATTCTCGTCTGGGGGGATTCTCAAGCATTTCGAAGCGGTACTCGAAATACAGATCGAAGACAGCGAGTCTGGGATGACTGATGTCGATGTTGCCGGGGTGGTACCGATCTCGGATAATTACTTCGACCTGCTAGGCATTCCAATTACCAATGGGCGCGGGTTCAACCAGTCGGACGGACTCCGCGGCCCGCCGGTCGTGGTGCTGAGTCAAACGGCGGCTACGAGGTGGTTCCCCAATGAGAATCCGATCGGCAAGAGAATCTCAATGGGTTTCGCCTTGCCAGGCAGAGAGACAGCTGAGGTGGTGGGCGTCGTCGGTGATGTCGTATACACACATCCCGACGAAGAGAGGGCACCAGTCGCATATTACTCTTTGCGGGAGATGAGCGGCCCAAGGTATGCAACGGTGCGAACCATAGGTGACCCGAACGAGGCCATCCGATTGATCCGAGACGAACTGTATGCCATGGACCCAACCGTGGCCGTGCGCAGCATAACGACGATGGAAAGGCTGATCGCGCGTTCAGTGGGTGATCGTGGCCTCATATTCTGGCTGCTGGCGATATTCGCAACAGTGACAGTTCTATTGGCGGCGGTGGGCACATGGGGGGTAGTGGCATATTCCGTAGCGGTACGCCAGCGGGAATTAGGGCTGCGCATTGCGTTGGGGGCGGAACGTGGGCGAATTCTGACCCTGGTGACGCGCAAGAGCGCTCTGACAGCGTTGTTTGGTGTCTTGATTGGTCTTGGTGGTGCCTGGGCAGGCAGCCGAGTTCTCGAAGCGTTTTTGTGGGGCACCAGCGCGCGCGATCCGAGGGTGTATCTAGGTGGCAGTGTGATGTTGTTCGCCGTCGTTCTGTTCGCAAGTTATCTCCCAGCTATGCGAGCAACGCGCGTCGATCCCGTAGACGTCATGAGATCGGCGCAATAAGAGGAGGTGCAGGTCGCCTGCGGTGCTCTCATACCGAGACTGGTCATCGTGTTGAGCGGTCTGCATGTGAGTTTCATCTCCAGCTGTTGGCCTGGCAGGGTGCGATTCGTCAGTGCTCTCCCGACGGCTCTGTCAACGGTATTGTCAACTTGAGCCGCATCCCTCGAGACTTCGCGGATGAAAACGAGTACGAATGTCTACCACGGTTACCGGTTCCCTCGTGAAATCATCAGCCACAGCGTTTGGCTGTACCATCGATTCTCCGAGCTTCCGCGATGTTGAGGAACTCCCTGCAAAGCGAGATATCATCGTCACCTACGAAACCACCAGAAAGCGGTACCTGAAGTTCGGGCCCGAGTACGAACGAAAGCCTAAGCGTCGACAGGGGCAGCTAGGCTATGTGTGGCATCTGGATGAGGTGTTCGTGAACATCAGGGGTGAGCGACACCATCTCTGGCGGGCCGTCGATCAGGACGAGGATGTCATTGACATCCTGGTTCAGCGATATCGCAACGCCCGTGCGGCCAAACGGTTCTTTCGCAAGCTACTGAAGGGGCAAGGAAGCAAACCGTGGCAGCTGGTTACGGACAAGCTGAGGAGCTACGCGGCAGCGCACAGTGAAGTATTGCCTTCGGTGGCCCACGACACGCGGCT
>JBDGYW010001167.1:0-2439 GCA_039588935.1 Gemmatimonadota bacterium
GGACCACGACCAATCTCAGCGTAGTAAAGAATGGCACGGTTACCCTCCAGACCGCCACCAATTACTCATGGACACTCACGGATAACGGGACTTCTGGAATACATGCGATCGAGCAGGACTTCAGTTTCCCGGCCATACTCAACACAATGCCCAGTGCATACATCACGGCTCGATTCTTAGTTAAGCGAGACACCGGCAGCCCACTGAATTGCCGAATCAGGATTGAACCACAGAACGCCACCGGCAAGTACCTTGAGTGCGCCTATGATCTCGATGCCGGCACGGCTGACACCCCAACAGACGCGACCGGCGATTGGCTGAATGAGTCTGCGTCAATCACTCAAGGCGGCGTATCGAATGATGGATACCAAATCACGCTGACCGGAGAAGTTGACAACGGGATTACGGATAACAACTTCACGGTTCGGCTCTATCTGGAGAATAGCTTTGGAGCGATTTCCTACTCTGGCAGCTCCGACTCGATCCTTGCAAGCGCAGCACAGATAGAGAACGGAGACGCCTTTACATCCTGGGCATCAACTATCACGAACGTCGCGTCTTTCTGGAACGACAGCATAACGGGCTGGCAACATTGCGTAGCGCGTAACCTGTCAAGTCTCGACTACGTTCATCTGCTGACCGTCAGTGACTACACGGCAGATAGCGTTACGGTCCAGGTGTATGATCCCAACAACACGGACGGTTACATCGAAATCGGTAATCTGGTCATCGCCAACGGGTTCCAGCCCGACACGAACGTAAACGCGGATTGGGCACTCCAATACTCAGAAGAGGGCGGCTCGGATCGGTCCCTCGGTGGGCAGCTATATCGGCCCGTCAATAAACGATACCGGGAATTGGAATTCTCCTGCGATTGGCTCACCGAGGCCGAGGCGATGGCCGAAGTGTTGGAAATTGATCGGCTTGTGGGACGCTCCGAGGGCGTATTGGTGAGTATTGATCCCGACTCCACGTATGCACACACTCTGACGGTTTGGGGAGTACAGGACGAGCTCGGTCCGGTGACCGGGCGAGGGTACGTCCCGGGCCTCAGTTCAAATACATATCGGCGTAGATGGGGAATCGTGGAGGCACTGCCGTGAGGGATGAGAATGGGTGGGAAGAGATGAAGCGGCTAGTGCTGTTTCGATTGGATGACATGGACCGAAAACTTGATAGCGCAGCGGATGATCGGGCGACCATGCGAGATGACGTTGCGGATATCAAGAAAGAGATTGCAGTCGTGAAAGCCAAGGGCGGATTCTGGGGCGCGGTGTCTGGCGGTGCGGTGGTGTTCGCGGAGCTGGTGCGGCGCAATTTCTTCGGTCAATGAGATTTCACAACTTGGCCCCATTGACTGTCGCGGTTCTGCTATCAGCTGCCCTGTGCGTTGCTCAGGCCACGTCACCGTATTCACTTGCTGAGCTCAAGTACCTCAATGCCTTGCAGCAGATATCGCTTGAAGAGGTATGGACACAATCGCTGGTGTGGGCCGATTCGCTACTCGGTGACGATCACTGCCGTGAAGAGTTCAAGAAACTGACCGGCAAGAGCCTGGACGATATTGACACCTGGGGTATTGCGAGGTTGGCCTATCCTTCGCCGTGGCCATTCGCTGAAGAAGCGGTAGCGATCACCACATGCACACCACCACAGACCTCGATTGATCTGACGGTGATCCACACATTCGGCTCTCTCTATGGGGCGGCAACGCTGATACACGAACTCGCCCATATCGCCGTTTGCCAAGATTACCTGGCCAGAGAATTGAGCCATGAGGAGAACGAAATGATGGCGATGGAAGTCGAGAAGGCGTGCGCGTGGAAGGGATACGTGATGCGACAGAGGAGGCCCGCGCACTGATGCTAATCGAGCCGACCGAAAGTCGCTGGCTAGGACTGGCATTGCGCAGTGAATCGGATCAGCCGCACGAATGGCTGCCTATCGCTTGGGTGATACGCAACCGGGTCGAGTCCCGCATCTATCCAGACACCTATGCCGGTGTAGTGACACAGCGTCAGCAATTCAGCTACTTCAATCACTTCCAACGCGTTGACGGACCCGAGGAAATCTTCGCCGCAGCACTTGAGGGCTACGCGGGTGAGAATGCCGGCTGGCATGACAATGACTATCTGCACGCCTGCGAATGTGCGAGCGCGGTGCGGAGGATGCCGCGATGGATGGCGCCATTCTCGCCTCGGGTATTTCACTTCTGGTCTCCCGTGAGCATGGTACCGAAGGGCAGTGATCCCGCCTGGGCCGAGGATCTCAGGGTCTTTGCCCTGCCGGGGATACACGCGCAGCGATTCAAATTCGGGGAATCCTGAGTGGCCACTACGGTTGTGCCCATTGCCGACTTGCATTGTAATTCTACAATCGCGCTGTACCCCGAGCGGGGAGTGCAAATGGATGATGGCGATTGGCGTTACCCCTCGGCCG
>JBDGYW010001168.1:0-2436 GCA_039588935.1 Gemmatimonadota bacterium
CGAGCAGCGAGCATCGATCCGGTGCAGGTGCTGAGGGAGGAGTGACATGAATTGGGTATTGCGGCGTTTACTGCACTGGAGCCTGGGCAAACTTGATACGCGCGTGCTGTTGAGCGAGTTGGAAGAACCATATCTACAAAAGGTCGCAGCCAAAGGAACACGAGTAGCGAACAGGTGGAGACGGCAGGAAATCCTGAGGGCGGCTGTGCTCGCGAATCTTCTCCGCCGCAGGAAGCGCACAGGCCGCCGCAGTCAGGCCGCACGGAACGTTCTGGCAGGATCGTTGGTCCAGGATCTGAGGTTCAGCCTGCGGTCTTTCGCACGCAAACCGGCATTTTTCGCCGTCGTGTTGGCTCTGTTTGCACTCGGCATTGGCGCAAACACCGTCATCTTCAGCGTGGTGGACGCTGTCGTGCTGCGCCCGCTGCCGTATCTCGACTCCGATCGGTTGGTCACTACCTACCAGACCATTCCGGACTGGCTCGAATCCGACAATCCGGGCCTCAGGTCGGCCTGGAACCGACTGAATCTTTCATACCCGGTGTACGAAGATTGGCTCGAGAAAAACGACGTGTTCGACGCGTTTGGTATTTACGACCGTAGGACGTATGTAGCGACCGGAGGCGACCAACCCGAGTGGATCACGTGGACAGCGATCACGCACGGCGGGCTTGCGGCGCTCGGAGTAAGACCAATTCTGGGACGCGTGTTCGTTCCCGAAGACGACGAGATCGGCGCTCCCAGGCTTGTGGTTCTGAGTTTTGGCCTGTGGCAACGGCGTTTTGGATCGGACTCCACCGTCATCCGACAGACAATGACGCTCGACGAGCAACAGTACCAGATCGTTGGCGTAATGCCCCGGGGCTTCTACTTCCCCGACGCAACCGATAACGAGATGTGGACCACGTTCAGTGATCAAGACCGCCAGCGCGGACGGGTCAACCAGTTCACCGAGGGCATCGCCCGCCTCAAACCGGAGGCGTCGCTCCAACTCGCTCAACAGGAAATGGACGTTATCCAGGGTAGGTTGGCGGACATGTACCCGCACCCGGACACGCACGGGCGGCGGTACGGAGCGAATCTCGTACCGTACAAGGAAGTTGTCGTGGGAGACGTGCGCCCGGCGCTGGTCTTGTTGCTGAGTGCGGTGGGTCTGGTCCTCGTGATCTCGTGCGTCAACATCGCGAATCTTCTACTGATCAAAACATCGGAACGCCGCAGAGAGTTGGCGGTACGGTCTTCGATCGGCGCTGGCCGGTGGCGGATATTGAGACAACTGCTCACGGAAAGCCTGGCTCTTTCTGTTTCAGGCGGGGTTTTGGGTACCGTTTTGGCCATCGCGAGCATCAATCCCTTCGTCGCGTTGCTCCCTCCCGGAACTCCACGACTGACCGAAATAGGGGCGAATTTCCGCGTACTGACGTTCGCCGCTGCGCTGTCCGTCCTCACAGGCACATTGGTGGGGTTGTTGCCGGCGTTCGCGGTATTCCGCACACGACTCAACGCCGTGCTACAAGAATCCGGCCGAGGCTCTTCGGGTGGACGGTACCGCAATCGGACGCAGGCGGCACTGCTGGTGTTCGAGGTGGCCATTACGTTCGTATTGCTGGTAGGCGCCGGACTTCTCACAAAGAGCTTTCTGAGACTCAGTTCGGTGGATAGAGGGTATGTGGCCAACGGTGTCGTCGTTATGCGAATCGACCCGCGCGGCTCCCGTTATGAATCTGACGACCTCGTGAAGGCAATGTATCGCGATCTGAACGACGCTCTTGGGGCAATTCCGGGCGTGACCGCGGTTGCGAACTCGGTCGTCGGGCCCTTCATGGGTGGCTGGTCCAACGGTTCCGTGGTAGAGACCGATGCGGGAGGTGTAGAGACCAATCTGAACGTGAACAGAGTCACACGCTCGTACTTCGAAGCGATGGAAATCCCGCTCCATCGCGGTCGCTTCTTCACGCAGGAGGAAGAGGCGGACGGAAGCATGGTTGCGGTTGTCAGCGCCGGCTTGGAACGAGTCTATTGGCCGCGCGAAGGAGCTCTCGGCAAGAGAGTCAGGTTCGGGAAGTTGGTGCACACTGAGAACCCGTGGTACACGGTAGTTGGTGTGGTGGGTGATGTGCGGCGCTGGTTGGGGTCAGAGCCCTATCCAACGGTGTACCGCACCATCGGCAACCGCACGAGGAACGTTCTCCTGAAGACCGCTATTCCGCCCGAAGCGGTAATCGCGGACGCCAGAGATGCTGTTCGGTCTGTCGATCCGGAACTGCCGATCGCCAGCCTGAACACTCTCGAGGAGCGCGTGAGCGGGTCGGTGGCGGGCCCCCGAGTCAGGTCGCTTCTAATGAGCTGTCTCGCTGGCGTAGCGGCGGTGTTGGCCGTGGTGGGCATCTTCGGCGTGCTCGCGTACGCAGTAGCCCAGCGAACCAACGAGATAGG
>JBDGYW010001169.1:0-2435 GCA_039588935.1 Gemmatimonadota bacterium
AATCGACAACGCTCTCCAGACGATCGATCGAATTTCGGACACCACACAGTTCAGCCTCCAGACGTTGCTGGACGGCACATTCGAGAACTCGGTTACTCTGGTCAGCCCGAACACCATCGGACTGACCAATCTCCAGGAGAGCACACTGCGTGGCGGCACGTACTCTATCAACGTGAGCAACATCACCACGGCAAGCGCGACTATCCTGTCGGATCCCTTCGATCTGCTTGATAACGTCGAGCTCTCCGGCGTCGGTTTCGATGGCGATCCGGAAGGATTGGAAGCAGGCGCGCACGGCGTTGTCGTAACGGCGGCGACGGGCGCCTATGCCACCTCTTCGACGGCGGCGCTGCTTGATGGCCTGAGCACGCTTTCGGCGACGGTCATCACGATCGCTTCTGCCGGGACCACGCGCGTGGTCACGTTTGAGGGCGATGAGCTCAACACCATCGACGCAATCGTGGCCGAGCTCAACAACGAGGCGCGCGATTTTGCCACCAGCACCGCGTTCCTTGCCGTCGATAACGAGGACGACACGTATTCGATCCTCATCGACAGCAATAACACGGCAGTGGGGGCCAATCAGACGCTTACGATCACGTTTGCCGATGCTGTGACCGCGCAGGAGTACGGCTTTGCAACAGCCACCGTAACGGCAGCCAACGGCCTGGACGTTGGCGTGACGCTCGATGACGGCGCGACTATCAGGCTTGCGACCGGCACGACAGAGTTCATCGTCAATGACGCGCAAGGAGGCTCCCTGACGCTCATATTCGAGGTTGGGTTTACGACTCAGAATCTGATCGACGGGGCCACGCTTGACATTGACGTAACCCCCGCTACGTTTGACGTTCAGCTCGGCAACGGGCCGGCTCAACAATTTACGGCGGGTGAAACCCACACATTAAGCGCAGGGGAGGATCCCAGGGGAGAATCCATCGGGACTCTGGACGTCAGCTTCGGGATATTCAACATCCCGGCTGTCGATTCGTCGGTGACGATTGAAGTCACCGATAATTCGTTCCAGTTCCAGGTGGGACCCAACCCCGAGCAGACCGTTAAAGTGTCCGCGCGGGATATCTCCACCGACAAGCTTGCGCTCGGCGTGGTAAACGAGAGCGGCTTCAGGTCCCTGGAGGAAATCGATGTTACCAATGTCCAGGGGGCCAACGACGCCGTACGATTGCTCGACAGGGCAATCGACGAGATCACTCGTTTGCGTGCGAACCTCGGCGCGTTCGCTCAAAACACGCTGCAAACCAATCTGCGTTCTTTGAGAATTGCTGAAGAGAACCTGTCTGCCTCTGAAAGCACGATCAGGGATATGGACATCTCGACTGAGATCAGCGAATTCACGAGAAACCAGATATTACTGTCGGCAGGCGTCTCAGTATTGGCACAGGCGAATGCAATTCCACAAACGGTACTTCAATTGCTGGGGTAAGTTTGGCCTAAAGGCCCAATTGGGGCATAGCTTCGGCTGGATAATGATTCGGCCGGGCGTCCCCCAGGAGGTAAAACCTAAATGGGCATAAGAATCGATCAGGCAGGCTACCCAGGTCTTGACCCGGCTGCTGGAACTACGTCGTCCGGTACCAATATTACTACCGCTCGCCGAGTTGAAATCAGCAGCAAGCCAGCTACGCCTCAGCCCGCGTCCGTGGAACCGCAAGCGCTGGATATGCAAGCTGTGGCCGATGCTGTCGAAATGGACGCCGCTGAGTTGGAGAGCACTCTTGAGGAAATCAACGGCTACCTGGCCGAAATCGGAAGCAGCCTCTCATTCATTTACGACGAGGCCAGCGGACGGTCGGCGGTACAGGTGCTGGACGCAGACGGAAACGTGATCCGTCAGCTTCCTCCTCAGGAATTGCTGGACGTTTACGCGAAAATTCGCAACATTGTCGGTATCCTCCTAGACGAGAGCGGCTGATAAAGGGAGAGACCCGGGTATGGGTGACAGGATTACGTTTACCGGTTTGTCTACAGGCATCGACTTCCAGTCGATCATAGATGTAACCATCTTGGCCGAGCAGCGCCGTATAGATCTGGTGTTGGAGTCACAGGCGGAAGAGACCGCGAAGCTCACGGCTATTCAGAGCTTCAACGGGCTTTTGCTTGGGCTGCTCACCGCGTCGAACTCGCTCTCGGATCAAAACGATTTCCAACTGCAAACCGTCACCTCGAGCCATGAGTCCCTTTTGTCCGCTTCAGTCGCCGGCAATGCTGCCCTCGGCACTCACTCTCTTGTTATCAACAGGCTTGCGCAAGCTCATCAGGTTGCATCACAAGGGTTTGCGGATACTGATATCACCAGCATCGGCACCGGTACCGTGGCGATTCAAGTAGGATCGGGCGCTACGACGACCATCGACATCGATGCCGGCAACAACACGCTTGAAGGTCTCAGAGATGCGATTAACGCTTCTGATGCC
>JBDGYW010001170.1:0-2432 GCA_039588935.1 Gemmatimonadota bacterium
ACTACCGGCGCGAGTGCCGTTTTCACCGTCTCCTCACCCAGAAGGCTCTCGATGGTCGTGATCCTTCGGGATGCAAACGGTGAGAAACGAGAGCCAGATGAACACGTTTGCCCTAACACTTCACTCATGTACTGGTACTGTTTGATCTCCTCCAGGTAGTGTTTGGCCAGAATCCCTAGCTCGTACTTGGTCGGCACAAAATCGTGGACCAGTCGACCAGACTCGTCGTTCGCTCCGTGCACTGCGAAACTGCCAAATGCATTCCAACACCAGCCGCTGAGGAACTCCGCTTCCTCGGGGAACTCGCGCTTTGGTGTTTCTACTTTGCTTGTGTTGGACTTCCTGTCACGCTTCCACATGGGTCTCTCCTGGTGAATTGTGTCTCTTCAGTGTTCGTCCCACCTATCTCTCCTCAATCGCAAGATTCGGGATGAAAACGCTGCATATATGGGTGGTTTTTTGGTTGCCGAGCGAGGGTGTCAGCGATATCGGAAAAGAGTTGAGCTACTCTACTGATCGACATCACTGTCCTCGTTACCATCATCAGCTGGATTATCCTCACTTCAATCTCGGCTTGCTCCTTGATGCTCAACTCCGGACACGAGTCCTGTATCCGTTCTCGGATACCGGTTGTCTGAAACGCGCCTCCGTCGGCTCCCATCACTATTCGTTCCGTCATCTTACTTCTCCTTTTCGAACGGTTCCGTGTGACATTTTCCAAGTGACTCATGCAGTTGCTCCGCAACTTTCTGGAGTTCTCTCTCCTGCCGCTCCTGCTCTTCAGTTTCTTCCTTTTCCGCCAGAGTGAGTGCGCGCCTCTCGTCCGCCGAGAGCCAAGCCCGTTGATCGCGAACGACCTCGAAACCCTCGAAATCGCCGGCCAACCATTTCTCGATTGCTTCTGGGCATACGATCTCGATGCCGGCCAAAAGGTCTGGCACCTTGTCGATGGGAATTGCGGCGCCGTACTTCGATGGTCTAAATTCCTCGCCGCCTTCAGGCGGGAGATACCATTTCCTAAGGTGGACCCACTCGCCCTTTCGAATTGCAGTGCGATTGAAGCGCACTTCGGTCGGCACCCGCCCGCTGTCGGGCAAGGGATCGTGTCGATGAATGCACACTGTCCGGCCGTCAATTTTTCTCATCGTTTTCTCTCGCTCCGGTGGCAGTAATGGCCTTCGGTTAATCGAGGTTTCAACCGCGCCCCCGCGTATCGTTCACCGCCGCGCTCTGCACGTGTCCCGTGCGCACCCCCTTAGGGGTGCGCACAATGGGACACATGGCCGTGCGAGTGTTTCCCATGTGTCCCAGACTGTGTCCCACCTGGCCGGACACATGGGACACGCGGACACATACCGTGTCCGGGGCCGGGACACATGACGGCCCACCGTGCAGGCCAGGGGCAAGTGATTGGCGCTGCCATCGCGTCATTTTGCACCCTCCCATCCCGGTTTCGGCACCGCGTGCACCTCATCCAGGGGAGCCCGCGGTGCGAGCGAGTAGCTGTGTCGGTTCCCAACGCCTGTGTTTACCACTGCCCCGCGCTCTATGAGGTCTCTGAGTACGCGATCCACGTCCTGAGCTCGGCGCCCAACAGCATCGCGAATCGTCCGCTTGCTGGCTTCGGGATTGGCTGCCAGGTACTGTTCGATCCGGTGCGACAGGCCAACAGTCGGGTCCGTTGGACGTCGGTCATCGACTAGCTCGAAGCCGTCTCCGCTGCGCCGCACAGCAATACTCTCGGTGGGGATCCGGCCGACGATCTCGATGTCCCTCCGGGGCACATCGTGCCGCGCTGGCTGCCGCATCGACGCGAGAACGTCCACGAATCCACCCAACGCAGTCGATCCACGGTAGGATCCGGCATTGTCGCTCTTGACAGCGTGGTGGAGGATCAGAATGGCACACCCGAGTTCGCCAGTGACGGCGTCGAGTGAATCGAAAACTGTACCCCATTGCATCGAGGAGTCTTCATTGTCGATGTATTGGTGAACGAAGCGATAGAGTGTGTCCAGCACGATGAGATCAGGCTGTATCCTGGCAGCATGCTCGCCCAAACGGTCCAGTAAATTTGGACCGCCGGTGAACATGAAGAACCGATCGGGATCGGCTTTCATTGCAACCGCGCGCTGGTACGCGATGAATAGAGGTTCCTCAGTGAAGTACAGCACCGTGGTCGGCATCAACGTGGCGCCGAGGAACGGTCCACCTCGTGAAGCTGCAGCTGCACCGCACATGGCGAATGTTGATTTGCCCGCCTTCTCGCGTGCGCTGAAAAGAGTCTTCAGCCCCTGGAAAGCGACGTACGGAATGAGTGGATCGGGAAGGATCTGCGTTTCGGGGCAATCGGATAGTCCCCGAATGCAGAGGGCTCGGCCACCCAGATCAGCAGCACTACCTGGGGCGGAACGAAGGCGGATGTCGAGCAGTTG
>JBDGYW010001171.1:0-2432 GCA_039588935.1 Gemmatimonadota bacterium
ATGGGGAGTGGTTTCAGGGCCTCGGTGACGTATGACGATCAAAGAGTGGAGCGCCTTGAGCTGGGTGGCCAGGAGTACGAAACACTGGCCAATCGGACGCTCGGACTCCAGGTCGGCTTCTCTCCCACAGAGAACTGGTCGGCTTCGTGGAATACGCAGTACAACATCACCGAGAAGGAATTCGGGCAACACATACTCCGGCTGGATCGCGACATGCACCGATGGCGTGCGACGTTTTCCTTCGTCAAGACACCCAACGGAAACTTCGCATTCAATTTCTTCGTGAGTCTCACCGACCAACCAGAGATCAAATTCCAATACGACCAGCGGAATGTGAACCAGGGGCGGTGAGGCGGGCGGCAGGAAGGGAACGTTCAACACTCAACAAGGGACGCTCGACGGACGAATGTGTTGGTGTGGCAAGCTAGGACCGTCTCAGTTGGATGTTCCAGCGCCCGACCGCTTGTCCTCAAAATTGGACACATGGTCGTCCTGTCTTGTCTTCGTAACTATATGTATTTAAATCACTTAACCCATCGACCGACATTGGCATGCTCCCTGCTCAAGTGGGTTGTAAGCCAACGCTCCACCGGAGGAGAGTATGAAACGCCTTTATGCGCTTACTTTGATCGCGATGACGCTGGTAGCCTGTGACGACGATGTGGTCGGCGTGGTTCCGCTTGTGCTGGACGCACCCGCGACACTGACTAGCATCAGCCTCGATGGTAAGATCCATCTAGCGTGGTCAGACAACGCGGAGATCAGCGCCCCGGAAGATGCGTTCTTGGAATACCGGGTCTACAGTACCGGATACTCCCTGGATGACGAGCTCTGTGATGAAACGTGGGATTTTGAGGGGGCCACAGTGTTCGGCACCGAGTTTCTGGTTGGTTCATTGACCAATGGATCTCCGATGTGTTTCGGCGTCGTGTCAGTGAGTGTAGGTGGCGAGGAGAGCGATTGGTCACCGCTGAGAGCTGATACGCCGCGGCCTGATGCCAGGAATGTGCTGCTCTTTGCGTTCCAGGCCGACCCAACGTTGAGCGGTTTTAGGTTCTTCCAGGATGTTGACGGCGATGGTCAGGTTGGTGCACTGGAATTGGGTGCAGTCGGCAACGGCAGCCGCACGGACATCGACTTCTGGGTACACCGTGACGCTAGTGGCGATTTCTTCCTGATGCCCGAGCGAGCAGGTACCACGGTTGCACTATATGGCTCGCAGGCGATCGAAGACCTGACGTCGATCGACATCGCACCCATCGACGGTTTCAGTGTAGATGGAATCGAGGCGTTGCCCGGTTTCGGGTACGTGTTTGAGATGGACGGCGGCGATGGCTATGCGCGTTATGGTGCAGTAAGGGTGACGCATGTAGGGTCCGAGTTTCTGATATTCGATTGGAGCTACCAGACCGATCCAGGGAACCCGGAACTATCGGTACACGGTGGTGCGAAGGTGACGGACGCGACAGGGATTACGGTGACGAGGGGGAGATAAATCCGCACGGAACGAGCAGTAATGCGGTAGGGCGGTAGGAAAGGCGGCCGGGCGGACAGGCGGAAAGACCCCGCCTCTGTCCTCCGCCTTTTACAGTCAGTACTGGCTGCGTCTTCCCGTCGACCGGCATAATCCCCAGGTAGCCTTTCCTGCGGGCTCTCGAAGTTCAAAGACCTCATCGTACTCCTGCGGAGAGAGGTTTTCGAGAACCCGGACCACCCGAAAGGCATAGGACAGATCCGCAAGCGAGCCATTCGAAATGCCGATGTAACGTCCAAACGCTCGAGTACCTCGATTCGCCGATCCCTCAGCAATGTTCGCGGCAGCGGAGAAGCCTGTCCGCCGGTTCGCCCTCTTATATTCCACACCGTAACTCAAGCGCGGAACAAGATCAGCATGAACAAGATTCTCCTTGGGGCATCCCAGGTCGTCACATGCTGCGGTCCCCCCCGCCTCCGTCGCGGCGAGGAAATGTCGGACCTTGGTGTGGTTGAACACGGTGCAGTGGTTATCGGCGCAGACGGATGCGTTGCGGCAGTTGGCCCTGCGGAACACGTACAAGAGGACTTCCCCGATGCAGAAGCGGTCGAGGTCAGGGGCGTACTCTTCCCCGGATTCGTCGATTGCCATACACATGCGGTCTTCGGTGCCGCGCGTCTCGCCGACCATGAACGACGTGCTCGCGGTATCTCCTACATGGAGATCGCTGCTGCCGGAGGAGGCATTCTCGCTTCTGTGAACGATGTTCGCGAACGGTCTGTCGAAGATCTGATTGATCTGTTGCGGCAGAGGCTGGCATGGCTGCTCTCTAACGGAAGCACGACGGTCGAGGTGAAATCAGGTTATGGCCTCGAGGCGGCAGCGGAACTAATGCAGCTGGAGGCGATCCAAGCGGTTGCTAGTGACTCCTTGCCGTCCGTGTTTCCGACCTTCCTCG
>JBDGYW010001172.1:0-2429 GCA_039588935.1 Gemmatimonadota bacterium
CCCAGGTGAAGGTGATATGCACCCAGTTGTATGCGTTGACCGTTGGTAGAAGAGTGTTGCAGATCACCGTCGTATTGCTGTCAATCTGTCCCTGGATGCGAGCACCGCCAGAACTCGTATTGACGATAATGCCATCAGCCTGAGCATCCAGCCAGCGGATAATCACGTTAATCGCATCATTCGTTGTCTCGCTCAACCAAAAGCCAAGCGAGAAGTCGCCCGTAACGGGAATCCCGTAGCCGTTAGTCACTGGGTTACCACAGGTGGATGGGGTGCAGTCCAGATGATCGTCATCGGCAGCCAAAAATGCCGCAGAGTAACTGCCTTCGATGTGGCTGCTATCCTGCGCCACGCTGTTATTGTTCACAAGGTCACAGGCACCAGCACTGGCCGTTTCACACGCACCCACGGATTCCCGCGTGGAGCTACTCGACTCCTCCATCAGCCACACAGCCTCAAACGATGCCGTCCAGTCCAGCGGTGTGGTAGCACCAGCCGCCACCCGTGGCCGGCCAGGGATGATGTAGCTCTGAGCCAGAAGCAGAGTCGAGAGCAGCACAGATGACGCGAAGCCGAGCATTACTGTTGCGTTCCGTCCACCAATCCAAACTGAATCATCGAGGTTTCAGTCGAGTCTCGGTGAGAGTCGATGTCCGACTGCGCTGCGTTGATCTGCCCAGCCGTGAGCGTTGCGCCAGTGTCGATCCCGACCTTCTCGACCACGAAGCGAGCGATCCCCGTTCCAGTGTCTAGCGAGTAACTCCCTTACAGGGCAGGCTTCGAGTTGTCCGAAGAAACAAACAACTCGAACTGCACCCTGACCGTCTCGGCCTGCGGATCGACACTAATGCCCAGCGTCCGAATCCGGTCATATTGAACAGTAGTCGTTGCGCCAAGTTCAGAGCGGATCTCCTCTGGGAGAGTCAGCACCACATCGGCGCTGGCCAGGACCGGGGAGAGAAGAACGAGAACGAGAAGAAGTCGTTTCATGGTCAGTCTCCGATGTTCGAAATGTATTCCATTTTTACGCCAATGAATTGCACGGTGGGCATCGCTGTTGTCGTCCCTGGCTCATCAATGTCGATACGCCAGAAAAGTTGATCTCCGGCAGCGTCAGAAGTGCAGGTGACACTGCCAGAGTTTGTCGTCATGTCTATGCCACTACTGCCCGTCACGCCAGCGTCAATAACATTCGTCGGCCCCTCCCAGGTGTTATTGACAGTCTCACCAGCACCACGACACTGTACGTAGATGTCCCACTCAAGCGCACTGGTGTCGGCAGCCGTCTGAGCATAGATCAACTCAAAAGTCAGATTCCCCGCATCCCAGGAATCGGGCATGGTGACGTTGCCATACATCAACGAGGCATCATTGTCTGTGCAGATGATCGTCCACAGCCAAGGGCCGCTGTTGATCTGACGCTCAGTCGGATCTCCGCACTGTGTACCGTCAGGCGTAATCGATCCCGCGCCCCAATACATCGAGCGGACCTCGGTAGCGATCTCAGATGAGAGGATCTCATTCGCCGCAAACGTCACAGAGGTCGCCGACGAGAAATCCGGAGCACCCGTAGAGTACGTGTTGGCAGCATTGTCGAGGACTACGTTGGTGTCGAGATCCGCCTCGTCGATCGTAGTAACGTCGCAGTTCATCGTGTTTGTGGCACCGCCCTGGCAGAAGTCTCCATCATTGATGGTCGTGATACCAGTATGCGCGGTGAGTGCATCGGCGGTGTCGATGACTGCGTTGCCGCCCTCTTGCAGAGTCCCCGAGGTGACGTTGACGATCCCGTTCCCGAAGGTGATCTGTGGATCGCCAGCAGTCAGATCCCAATTGAAGATCTGCGACGCCTGAGTGGTGTCCCCCCAGGTGACAGTGCCCGTAACCTCTGTTGCATTCCACGACAGGGTGTGGTCAATGTCCTCGCCGGTGGTGGCTCCAGTCGAGTCAATCCCAGCCCCACCTGTGATCGTGCCGACGAAATCCCCGGAGGTATCTGTCGCCATCGTGACGGCATTGGCTTGGACTGAATCCACAAGCAGCCCCGTGGCAAAGTCCCCACTCACGTCCCCAGCAGCGGGGCTCTCGCTATCCAGCACCACACCTGATTCAAGCTGTGAGCTGGCCCAGGTGTTGTCCAACGTCACGCTGTCGGTGTTGATCGTGTCGTCGGTACCGATGGTGATCGCGTTGGGCACATCGTTGGATCGGCCCGCGCCCATGACCACCACCTCACCGAGAGAGGCATTCACTCGCACAACCCGCGCCACCGCCTGGATCAGATCTGCGCTTCCCGTGGGCTTGGTCTCAGTCAGCGTCTCGCCACAGTCCGAGGATGCGGTGGTCGTGTTGTCATTCTCGACGTAGAGCGCCGCATTCTCTGTCCAGACTTCCGTAACGCTGGTGTCGATGCCCTTCAGTCTGCCACC
>JBDGYW010001173.1:0-2428 GCA_039588935.1 Gemmatimonadota bacterium
GGAGGGTGCGGTATCGGCCGTGATACCTACCTCCGTCCCGACAACGTAGCTCCCGTCGCCGCTGCCGCTGTTGACTATCAGCGTCCACGTCTTGTCCGTGTAAGTGGCCGTCACTTCCGCATTGGCAGCCGGCATGGTGAGAGTCGTCGACGCACTGGTCACGCTGGCTATGCCGGATGTATCCCCTGCCCACTCGGCGAAGTCCTGGCCCGAAGGGGCGGTATCGGCCGAGATGTTCGCCACCTGGGCCTCTATATAGCTGCCGTCCCCGGTGCCGTTGTTGACCGTTAACGTGTAGAGCGTCTGCTCAGCCAAGTACGCGATCTCCGTACTGTTTAGAGCACGGTTATACAGACGCACGTCGTCAATCAGGCCATCGTAGTACTCCAGGTCTGAAGGTCGACCGATGTAAGCTCCTGTGCGATCGGAGGTCAGCGCGTCGATCGACGTACTCGTGGAAGTGCCCTCCACCCCGTCAAGGTAGACCGCCTTGGTGTTGTTGGTAACACTGTAGACCATCGCAAGGTGCTGCCAGGTACCCGAACTCAGGCTCGGGAGGGACAGATCGTTGTTGCGAGACCCGGTCGTACCGGTCGAACTGTCGCGGGTGTACCACGTGCCCTGAAGGACAGAGAACTGCCAGTACCAATCGTTGTGTTCATCCCAGATCGCGTTGGCGGCCGTCGTTTCATCCGGTTTTCTCCACACCGAAAGGGTGAGTTCGCTCCGCCCACCGGTCAATCCGGTCGTAGGAAGATCGACATAGTCGTCGGTTCCGTCGAGGCTGAGCACCTTCCCGCGAGTCCCGTCAGTGGTGATGGATGCCCCGTCGGTCAGTGTGCCGTCGTTGGTCCCGTAGCTGTCGCTGGCGTCGATGTCGAAGGTGTAACGGCTCACCAGACCGCTCGCCACCCATGTGTAAGTGGCTGTGATCTCGGCATCGCTGCCCGGCATGGTCAGCGTAGTGGTTGGATCGTTGGTGTCGGCGATCCCGGACGTGTCCCCCGTCCACTTGTCGAAGAACATGCCGGAAGGAGCAGCGTCGGCAGAGATACTGGCTGCCTCGTTCTGCCTGTAGGTGTCGTCCCCGGAACCACTGTTGACCGTCAAGGTATAGATGTTGGTGTAGGTGGCCGTAATCTCCTGGTTACTCGCCGGCATCGTCAACGTCGTGGATGAACTGGTCACGCTGGCTATCCCGGAGGTGTCGCCCACCCACCTATCGAACTCCTGGCCCGAAGGTGCCGTATCTGCGGAGATGTTGGCAACCTGGCTCTCGGTATATGTACCGTCCCCCGTCCCGCTGTTGACCGTCAGCGTGTACCCGCTGCTGACATACTCGTACGTTATCTCAAGAGACGGCGCATAGCTGTGCTCCGAAGCCCTGCCCCATATGGTGCCGTCGGCTAACAGGGTCATACCGTAGTTAGTCTCGTTATCGTAGATGTCGGCGATGATGTCGGTGACGTCGTACGTCAGTTCCTCGTTGTAGTCGTCTCCCCAGGCGCCGGTGGCCACCACGCTCGTGTCATAGTCGCTCGTGGAGAAGTCGCCGCTTGCCCAGTCGGTAGACTGGCTCTTCTCGGCATGCTGGCCGGAGACGTCGTTCTCGTTGGACCCGGCTGGATCAGGCAGCCAGTTGGTCGTGACCCTGTAGAGGGACACAGTGGTCGAACTGGAGCCCTGGTATCGGTAAATGTGCAGCGTAGCCGAGTTGATCTGAATGTCATCCCCGCCGCTGGTGGCCGGCAACTCAGTGAACAGGTCCTTGATGGCGATCAACGACGCGTTCCCGCCGGAAGTAGCGTGGATGCCGTGGTAGGAATCGTTGCCGTGGGTATTGTCGTCGGCGGGGTTGTAGGTAATCCACGTGTCGTCGAAGGTAACATCCGTGTAGCCGCCTCCGCCTCCTTCCCGGAAGTGGATCGTATCTCCGGCCGCCTGCCCGAGCGATCCCAACAGGAGGCACCCCGCTGTAATCGCCGCAATGGCCGTTGATCTGGACATGGTTGTGCTCCTTTCAATTCCATCTAGCGCCGACGAGGGCGACCTGGGCCGCATGGTCATCGGCATCCGCCGTCAGTCTTCCGTCTCAGACTAGATCCCGCGCACGATCAGGCGCATCAGCCCGAGTTGCGCTATCCGGCCCAAGCACAAAGGGCTTTCACCGAGAAATCCCACTGAGCCTAATTGAGCGGGATCTGAACGGTCTTGGTCTGATCCATAGTCACTTCCTTGGTATCGCTTAACCCACCCTTGCTAGCGGCTACCTCGTGCGGAGTGTGATAGGTCTTGCCGCTGGCAGCCTCCTTATACTGGATGAGTCTGACGTCCACGTCGCCGTTCGGGTCAGCCTGTCCGCTGAAGACCTGAGTATCAAAGTAGTCATCAATTGTCACATTGGCGTACGGCTCAGTCTCGACGCTCA
>JBDGYW010001174.1:0-2421 GCA_039588935.1 Gemmatimonadota bacterium
ACTGAAATGGATCTGGTTTCAGCAGGCTATCGAGATCCCTGGTCGAGGTCAGGGGTGGATTCGGACATCGGGGCACCTCATCGGACGGATACTCGATTTTTCCGCCGAAGCCCTCGGTCTCGCAGTACGGATCCGACATGACGTCTACGACGTCAAAGTTGAAGTGCTCGGCGCACCGAATGTTCGCGTCTGCCTTCACGCGGTAGTCGGTGGCAAACGATTTGTAGTCGGCGCAGGCGAACCGGGCTTTGAACCCCATCAGGATCGGCATGCGGGGCAGTATGTCATGCGGTTCGCCATTCAGCACGGCGTGAAAGCGTTCATAGCCGTTCACGAGCTGTTGCTCACAAGGTGGCGAAGTACTCTCGGGCGGCGTGCGCGTTCCGCAGAAAACGGTCGGCACCTATCGAATCGGCATAGTCCTCACTTACCGGAGCGCCGCCAACCACTACCACAGTCTCGGGGCTGAACAGCTTGACTTTCTCGACTGTCCTCTCCAATTCACGCATGGTGGAGGTCAGCAAGGTGCCCACTCCAACGGAGCAACCGGGATTCCGTTTAACTGCCTCGACAAATGACCCGATCGGCTGATCGATGCCGAGGTCGATTACTTCCCAACCGGCACCCTCGACCATCATGCGGACAAGGTTCTTGCCGATGTCATGGAGATCGCCCGCTACTACCCCTAATACTAGCTTCCCTTTGCGAACGGCCTCGCCCGACCGGAAGTAGGGTTTCAGGTGTTCCAGGCCCTTGGTCATGGCCCGAGCGGACAGAAGCAACTGCGGGACGAAGACTTTTCTCTCGCCGAACAAAGCGCCGATTCTATCCATGCCCGGCATCAGCCCCTCGGCGAGCACGTCGTTCGGGTCTACACCCGAGCCGAGGGCCCTCCGCACCAGCTCATCGACGCCGTCTTCTCCCGCCATTTCCGGGGGATACGACGTCGCGGCACTGTCCTTTCCCAATTCAATGCAAAGCGCAATTCGCCTAAGCAGCTCCTGCACCTCAGGTTCCATGCTCACCGATGGAGCAATGCATTGAAGAACATCTTGACCGTGGACCGCGCCTGGGCACGGTTGTGGACATTGAACCCGAACAAGACGATCCGCCCATCGCCCAATGTCACTTCCAGTGCGGCGGCCTTCTCACGGATCCGCTCGTCGCCGATCATCCAGCCGCTCAGAAGGAGCGATTCATCGGGATAGGACGCAATGATCTCAACCGGGATCTCCTCCTCGTCATCAGCGTCGACCTCCACCTCTTCCTCCTCTTCCCCCTCTTCCTCCTCTTCTCCCTCTTCTCCCTCTTCTCCACCTATCACATACGCCCTTCCCCGCGAGAAGAAGATCATCCCCTCCTCTTCCATCCCGTACGCAAGCGGATGGTCGGTCCGAAACTCCGCCTTGAGGAGCGCCCCGGGGCAGTTGAAGCTGTCTGATGACACTCCCGCCAAAACGTTTCTGATCGGCAGATCGAAATGTTCGACCGGAAGATCGCTCGATGCGTTGTTGGTGATCAGGGTGCCTCCGGCCTCCACGAACTTCTCCAGTTCGCCAACGCCCTCGTCACCAATCCCTCCTACGTAGTCGGCCGGAATGGTCCCAAGGCTATGCCCGTCGATGATTTGTGACGCGCGCTGGTCGGCGAAGACCAAGACGTCGAACCGCTCGCGAAGGCGTCCCGCTTTGATCTCCGCGTTGGTGAGCGATTCGTACGGAATGCTGTAGCTGTCGAAGATGTACGTGATCCAGCCGGCATCCATGCTGGCCACCCACGCCTGGTGCAGCCCTATGCGCGGCATCCGGAGCGTCGTGGTCGGCACGCGAGGATTGCCCGCCCTGAATTGAACGCCGGTACTCGTTGCGATCTCGCGCAGCCTCGTTCCCGAGACACGCCCGGTTTCAACGGCGAACGCACCGGCGCCGTACGACCTTCCACCCATCGTGAAGGCCTGGTCAGTCCACATTACCGTGGCACCGCCGTCGAGCAGCTGAAATGCCGCGGCGATGCTGTTGTTGTCTGCACGATCGATCACAAACGAGCCTCCGCCACCTGAAACATTTCCCGGCATGTCGACCTCATCTACCTGCGTGAGCCCGACCTCCAGCGGCGACGACATCTCCCATGTTTGAACACCCATCTGGAGTGGCAGCGTCCAGCCTACACCGTCGTAAGGCCGGAGCGGTCCGCCTTCCCAAGCCTCGGGGCTGACCAGGCCCTGCCACAGGTGCGAATACTCCCTAAGGTCGGGATACGATTGCCTCTCGAAGATGTTCTTCAGGAAGAGGCCAAACGGCTGGCTGGTGGGTAGGACGAACGTCCCGGCAGAGAATGATATGCCGTTGTGCTCGAATGGTTCGTCGGCCGTGTACACCTCTATGCCGTTGATCCGCATCCGTTCCAACAGTGTCCTTGTAC
>JBDGYW010001175.1:0-2416 GCA_039588935.1 Gemmatimonadota bacterium
GATGAGTACCTCGGCATACCGTACTCGAACGACATGTGGCCGGGGGACTTTGACGGCAATCCGGCCACTGAGGGAAACAAGCTCACCTACCCTCCCCTACCACTCATCGACGGCCACGAAACGGTTGAGACACTAGATGACCTTGGCGAGCAGGCTACAATCACCACCCGGTATACCGAGCGGGCGGTGGATTTCATCGCCAGGCACGAGGAAAAGCCGTTCTTCCTCTACCTAGCGCACTCCATGCCGCACGTGCCGCTCGGCGTAACCGACAAATACAGAGGTCACAGTGCCCAAGGCATGTTCGGTGATGTCATAGAGGAGATCGATTGGTCTGTTGGCCAGGTAGAGGCCGCGTTGGAACGATTTGGATTGAACGAGAACACCTTGGTCATCTTCACGAGCGACAACGGCCCCTGGCTCAATTTCGGTAATCATGCGGGTTCTACCGGCGGCCTGCGTGAGGGAAAGGGCACGGCGTTCGAAGGTGGGCCACGGGTGCCCGGGATCATGCGGTGGCCGGGGCACATAGAGCCCGGTTCAATATGCTCTCAGATGGCATCGACGATCGACTTGCTGCCGACGGTCGTTGAGATTACCGGGGCACCGATGCCGGAAAAAACCATCGACGGCATAAGCATCCTACCACTTCTCGAGGGCGATCCTACGGCTAGTCCGCGCACTCATTTCTACTTCTACTACGACGCCCAGTTGCGTGGCGTCCGCGAGGGAACGTGGAAACGCGTCTACGAACACCGGACTCGATCCTATGTCGGTGTTGAGCCAGGCAGTGACGGACATCCGGGCCGATACGCGTTTCCCACGGTGCCTGCCGCTCTCTACGATCTGGCAAGTGACGTTACCGAAACAACCGACGTGTCAGCCGACCACCCCGAAATCGTGGCCCGCCTCGATGCGCTTGCCGAACTTGCCCGAGAGACCCTGGGCGACCGACTCACAGAGCGGGAAGGCAGCGAGGTAAGACCGCCGGGTCGTCTGGGATTCGACCGAGACGAGACGTTGCTGCACCTGGCGGTGGGCGCTCCAGTGACGCTGGTCAACCTCCCGAGCCCAAGGTATCCGGGCAGCGGCACAAAGTCTCTCACAGATGGTAAGGTAGGTAACCGCGATTTCCACGACCGCCACTGGCTTGGCTTCGAGGGTGAGGACATGGAAGCGACTCTGGACCTAGGTGAGTCGTTGCAGGTGCGGCGGATTGGCGTCGATTGCCTACAAAACCAGATCTCGTGGATCTTCTACCCCCAAGCAGTTGAATTTGCGGTGTCGGACGATGGAGATGTCTGGGAGCAGGTGGGAACCACTCGACTGCAGGTGGAACCCGACCCGCAGCCGGCAGTCAATCTGGTCGCTATCGAAATACCGCTATCACGAATACGCTACGTGCGAGTTCGAGCCCAAAATGTCGGGCAATGTCCCGAATGGCACCCGGGAGCCGGCGGCAAATCCTGGGTGTTTGTGGACGAGATCGTGGTGGAGGGAGAATGATACATCGTTGAACCGTCCCACTCTGAATCTTTTTTTCTTCAGGCGACGTACCTGTAATTGAGCAGCTACTATCACGAGGTGGTTACGATGCTTGGGGATACATCCAAAGTCCTTAAGGGCTTTCAGAACGCCGGGTACCAGGTCGTTCAGGCAGAGATAGAGGTCGATTGCGAAGGCCCTGAAAAAAAGAGCAAGGGCAGCAAAAAGAGCTTCGAGACAGGCTGGAGGATCATGGCCGGCGACGACACGTGCGTTGGGGTGGTAACGCCGACTCCGGCTCCAAAGCGCATTCTGGGGCGTATGCTGTGCTTCGGAGAGCCATGGTATCACACTCAGCCGGATACGGTCGCGCTTGAATGCGGACATGATGCCGTTTTTGCGGCGGAGAGAATTCTGGGCGGTGTGGGACGCGGGGGTGTTTTCCACGGTGGCAAGGTGTGGCACGCCGGGAACGGAGGGGGGATCAGCCGCATACTCTCATAATGAGACGGCTGCACAACCGCGCCCATTTCGCACGAAGGGCCGAGGAGCCTGCACCCCCTCGGCCCTTCGTTTTTTTCCCCTGGCCTCCCCAGCCGCCACCTCTTGGCTAGCCTCCTGAGCTAGGGATTGGTCAATCGCGCCACAGGCTCATACGGAGCACGTCACGGTACGCCCCGTCAATGAACACTTCGTTGCGCAAGATACCCTCGACCTTGAACCCGAGTTCGTCGTTCAGCTTGATGTTGCCGACATTGGCGTTCAGAGTGTTGACATAGATCTTCTTGAGCCCGAGCGTGTGTACGCCGTACCGAATCCACAACGCAGATGCCTTGGTGGCAAACCCCTTCCGGCGATGCTCCGGATCGCCAATCATCTTGCGCAGCTCCGCTTTGCGGTGCACCAGGTCGTGATCCAGAAATGCTACCGA
>JBDGYW010001176.1:0-2411 GCA_039588935.1 Gemmatimonadota bacterium
ATCGTCGAGCCGTCCCGGGAGAATCGGGGGCGGTTCACCCCCCCCCACCTCTGCAATCCGGCTGTCGCCAGATCGTAACGCCAAAACTCTTCTCCCTCCCATGACACCAGCACCATCTCCTGAGACGGGAGGGGCACTTCGCACAACACACCGCTACCGTCCGGTGCCCATCCCTTGGGCCAGCATCCAAAATCGGTCAACTGAGTAGCCGCGCCCCACGACCCGCCAACGGCCTCACGCGACACCAGCCAAACCTCCCGCTGCCCCGTTCGGTCTGTACAGAACGCAATCTCCAACCCGCTCGGCGACCAACTGGCGCCACAATACGTCGCAGCGCTGGCAACCTGAGATGGGGTGCCCCCGTCTGCCGAAACAACCATCACTGCGAGTTCTCCACCACCGCTACGGCCGAACGCGATTTCTGTTCCGTCGGGTGACCATCGGGGTGCATACTCATCCAACGGGCTGTCGGTGATTGGCACCGGGCTGCCACCCTGCAGGGGTTTCTTGAAGATGTCCGAGTTCCCCCGGAGGTTCGAGTTGTAGGCGATCCACCTGCCATCGGGCGAGATGTCGTGGTCCTCAATGACTGCGTTTTCACTGGTCACGGTGTCACCATCGGCGATTGACACGGAACCTGGCCCGATGGGGTAGGACCAGATGTTCTGACGCTCGGTGGCCTTCGAAAACGCCAGTTTCCTTCCGACAATGGAAAAAGAGATCGAGTGGGGGTCGGTCACTCCCGGCACTTTCTGTAGCTCTCCGCTGGGTCCCGTCGGCCCCACCTCGACAACGTAGACCTCTCGCAGACCGTCGCGATTGGAGATGAACAGCAGGTGATCGTCATCGAGCCAGGCCGGGCTGATATCCATAAACTCGTCGCCGGTCACTCGCACGGGCTCACCGACGTCGGCATCCACGATCCAGATCGAGGACACGCTCACGTCGAAGCTGGTGAGCCAAAGGTCGTTTCCGCCCACATAGGCAATCCGTCTGCCATCAGGGGACCAGACGGGCGAATGAAGTGCAACCGGTGTCTTGTGGACAGCGAGCAGCGTAGTTGCCCTGTCGCTGATCGAGTAGGTGAAGATGCTGTCAGGCCACTCTATGAACGCGACGCGCGAGCCATCAGGCGACCACGAAGCGAATGCGGGGTTTCCTGGCAGATCAATCGGACGCCCCGAGCCACCCAGCCTCGCTACCTCCTTCCATGAGCCTTCCCGCATCGGCGATATCCAGATGCCAGGAAGGTTCTGGAAACGAACAAATTCACCGTCTGGGCTCCATGCAGGAAAGAGCTCGAGAGGTTCTTGCAGTCCTTGTGTAAGGACAGACTCCTCACCTCCGCCAATGTTGATTGTGCTGCGAACGACAACTGAGTGTCTGTCGCCGCGAGGAGCCACGAACGCGACCTGACTGCCGTCCGGCGAAAGCGCCGGTTGCCACTCCATACCCGGCTCGCCCGTCACGCGCCGGATGTTGGAGGTTGTGATGGTGATCGGGCTCGGGGTTAGCGTTTGCAGGAGTAAGACCGCGACCACAATGAGCACTGCGACTGCTGCTACAGTTGGTACCAACCAGCGCCGCCTGACAGCAGTCGCCGCCATAGGACGACTGTCAGTCGGCGTCACTCCCCCACTCGGCGTCGCCAGCGCCTCCAACTGCGGTAACAACTCTTCTGCGCTCTGCCAACGGTCCGCCGGTCGCTTCTCGAGACAGCGCATCACGACAGACTCGAGTGCAGCAGGCACAGTGTAGCGGTGTTTCGTCACCGGCTGCGGCGGCTCGGTCATGTGTGCCGAGAGAATCATCTGTGGGGTGGTCCCCATGAACACCGGACGCCCTGTCAATAGCTCATATGCCACAGCACCGACCGCGTAGATGTCCACCCGCTGATCGAGATGCGGATCGGCTGAGGCTTGTTCGGGAGCCATGTATGCAGGTGTGCCGAGTGCGACGCCAGCGGTGGTGAGCTGCTCTCGGCCCGTCGCCTCGCTCACCGCCTTGGCAACGCCGAAATCGGTTACGAGAGCATGCCGACCACTTAGCAGGATGTTCTCAGGCTTGATATCGCGGTGAACAACCCCACTTGCGTGAGCCGCGGTGAGCGCGTCGACAACATCGCGTAAAATCCGGACAGCGTCGCCGATTGGTAGTTCGCCTTCCTTAGCGAGCTTGTCGCGGAGGGACGGCCCTTCTACGTAGGGCATCACGTAGAACAGAAACCCGTCCGCCTCACCGGAGTCGTAGAGAGCAAGGATGTTTGGATGCTGCAACTGCGCCGCGATCTCGATCTCTTGCAGGAACCGTTCAGGGCCAAGTGCGGCAGCGAGATCAGGCCGCAGGACCTTCACCGCCACCTTGCGATGGTGCTTCATGTCCTCGGCTAGGTAGACAGTCGCCATCCCACC
>JBDGYW010001177.1:0-2409 GCA_039588935.1 Gemmatimonadota bacterium
CGAAGCCTGAGCCCGTCCCGCTGCCACGACCGGACGAGACGATCCCGCCGACCGCGCAGGACATTCACTGTCGAATGATCGTGAAGTCTCGCAAGGCAGGGCGCGACCCGGACCACATCGACGAGGCCAAGGGCATCTTCGGGCGAAACCCAGCGAATAGCGCGCGGCTCGGGCGGCGCGTGAAGCTGATGATCGAGGGGCTGACTGCGAAGTACGATCGGACAACCGACACCTACTCGATCGTGAAACGACCGCAGCGGAATCAGTACAGCGTGGTTCGCTGCAATCTGTTGAAGCGTCCGACAAAGTGCGGGGACATGCCTGGGCTCAACCGGACCTTCAAGATTTCCAACCTTCTGCTCCGCAATGACGAAGAGGACGCCACGCGGACGATCGACCCGGAGGAAGAGGTGCGGATCGCGTTCTGCATCGACGTGAACAAATGAAGAAACTCGTCGTCATAGCCTTGCTGCTGATCGCGCTTCCCGCATTCGGGACCGAGGATGCTGATTCGCATCTCGATGCGACGGATCTCAAGGGCCACTCTCTCGTCGGCAAGTCCCTGCGTGGCGGCTCGCTCATCACCGACCCGATTCACTCTTCCAGTTCAGAGCAAAACGACAACTGTGTTCCGCAGGGCACCGAGGAGCTGGCCTGGAACTTCGATGAGATTGATGTCGAGTCGGGCACGCTCGTTCAGTATCGGTCTGACACCACGCTCGGCGGCGTGCTCGATATGTATTGCTACAAGGGCGGCGCGTTCGGCCTGCCAGAGTGCCCCTACCTTTCGACGCGCGGGTGGATTTCTGAGAGCCGGAACGGGCAGGGCAAGGCAGTCAGAATCTATTCGCCATTCCTGCCCCCGCCGACATACTTGCCAGGGTTCAGAGCAGACGGCAATCGCGTGTCACCGAAGCAGGATTGGAGCGGAGCATCGGGCTCTGGTGGCATAACAATCTCGTTTCACGCTCGGAACTTCATCCCGACCTAT
Source organism: Gemmatimonadota bacterium (assembly GCA_039588935.1). GTDB lineage: Bacteria > Gemmatimonadota > Gemmatimonadetes > Gemmatimonadales > GWC2-71-9 > JBDGYW01. Next base: position 992 of record JBDGYW010001177.1, read on the forward strand.
CCTATCGGCTCAATCAAGAGTCAGCTATTCGGGAAGGCTGGCGAGTGGCACATCGGCACCGACGCGTCGTCGCCCGCGCTTAACCGGCATGACCTCTGCTTCGATTTCGTCACGCTGAAGGACGAGAACACGGCATCTCCACCAGAGGCGTTCGACTACCCGGAATGCGGGTCGGCGACGGACGGGGCGAATAATTGGGACAGCGCGACGAGTAAGACGCAGGGCTTGTTCCTATATCATGATATTACTTGGCATCACTACGTCATCCGGTGGGATTATGACGAGGTTGATCCGGTCGGGCCACCGATCAAGGGTCGCGTATCCTTCTACGTTGACGATGTTCTGGTCAGCGACCAGCACCAGACGACCGAGGGAGACATCACGAACACGGCTGGCAACTTCGCTCTGGGGCAGGCAGGTGGGTTCACGAATTTCGTTAATTGGGACGTGGACAATTTGATCGTGCATCGCGGCGCGGTCGATCCAGCCGAGATCACCGCTGGAAACCTTAATTGCGATTGGGTGGACGAATGAAGCGAATAGCCTTGATCCTGATCGCGTTCGCCCTGCTCGGGGTATCCCTCGCGCCAGACTCTCTCGCGCCAGACTCGCTGGCGGGCCGGTCGCTCGCGCCTGACTCGTTGCAGTCGGACGGCGGGCTGGCTCCCCAGCCAGCGCCTTACATCGCGCTCAACTTCGATGTCGAAGGGACGTTGGATCTCGCCTATCTCGACCACAGTGGGAACACCCTCTCGACTCCATGCGTCAACGGTTGTCCTACATGGGGCATCGCGACCGGACGCGATGGATCGGGTGGTGTCGAGTTTGAAGATGATACGTCATCCGATCTTCTACGGACCCCAGCGGTTACTTGGGCCGATGATGGTAGCTTCACGATCGCGTTCGACATGATGCCTACTACCGTTGATAGTTGGGGTGAGGGGTTCGCCCTGATTACTTCGACGGGCGGTCATAGTCCCGTCGGCACTGGGCCGATGGCCGTGCAGGCATCGACTGGTTCCGACTCGTCCTATATGAACGTGGATGCTTCCGGTGCTACGCCTATCACCACCGGCCAGGAACTAACAGCAGGCTGGCATCATATTGCCTACGTCTGGGACGACGTGGCAGAGTACGGATATATCTATGTAGATAGCGTCGAGGTTTCGAGTAGCTTCGACGCGGGCAGTACGTTGGACGACATAACTTCCGCTTACGTCAACATCGGCGGAAACACGCTCAACGAAATGGCAATCACGATGGACAACTTCCGGTTCTACAGGGTGCCCTTGTCGGAATCTCAGGTAGCGGCCATCGACGGGGTTCCTGTCCCCGACACCTTCTATTCAGTGTTCACACCCGCTGATATTCCCGACACTGGCGGCGGGGCGGGTTCGGTCGAGATCGGCGTTCGATTC
>JBDGYW010001178.1:0-2409 GCA_039588935.1 Gemmatimonadota bacterium
ACCGAGGGGTACTTCCCTGGTGTAGAAGTTCTTGCTTCCGGCCCCACTGGCCCAAAGCTCGACAGCCGCCAGCGACCCGTGCTCGTGCACTTGATCCACCATCATGGCCATGGCAGAAACATCGTCTTCATCCCACAGAGAAACCGACGGGAAGGGCTCATCGTCGGACGTTGGATGGATCGAGCAATACTCGGTGCAAACGGTTCCCCAGCCCCCCTCCGCCTTGACGCCACGCAGGGCGGCGATGGATTTCGGGCGGCGGTATCCCATTCCCGTGCACTGGGGTACCTGAACGAAGCGATTGGGCGCCGTTACCGGGCCGATGGCTACAGGCTCGAAAAGGATGTCGTACCGGGGATCCCGTGGCATCTACTACTCCGTGTCGGGGTTAACGGATTTTGAGAGCACGCACCATGTGGGTACCGTGGCCCTGTCAAAGAACCATGAATCCACACAACCAGCGGTTCATAAAACGCACCGCGAAGTATGTGGCTCTGGACGTTCATCATCAATGCAGGAGTTCGCAGAAGTGTGTCATTGACATTCTCCCTCGTAGGACCACGTTTAATCCCCTGTCTCATCGCAGTATCCCGGTGATGACAAGGGATGAGATGCCGCGATTCCGAAACACTGGCACCGTACAAAGGGGTGAGCCGTGAGGACACTGCTGCAGGTTCTTTCTGACGACCAGCGGTCACAGGTGCACGAGCAATCACTGAGTGTCCTGTCGCGCACCGGCGTGCGAGTCGACACCGCCAGGGGGCGCGCGATCCTCGAGGAGGCAGGGGCGGACGTCGACAACAACACCCACATCGTGCGCTTTCCACGAACGCTGGTCGAGGACTCACTCGAATCGGCCCCGAAGGAGTTTTGCCTGGGGGCTCGCCGGCCGGGATGGGACCTGAAGATGAACAGCGGCGACTGCACTCTGCTCATCGATGGAAAGGCCGTATTCGCTCTCGATCGGGAAACAGGAAAGAGGCGAGAAGGCACCTTCAACGATTGGCTGGAGGCAACGCGACTGACCGACGCACTGGACGAGTTCGGCCTCTATTGGGACATGATCGAGCGCAGCGACCGCGACGAAACAGTGCCTGACCTCGTGACCCACTGGCGTCACCTGTTCCGCAACTTCTCCAAGCACGTCCAGGATGGAATCGGTAACCCAGAAGAGGCGCCCTGGCTTCTTGAAGTGCTGCAGGTGGTCTTCGGCGACAAGGAGACCATCCGTCGCAAGCACCCGCTGTCGTGGATCTTGTGCCCGCAGTCGCCGCTGATCATCGAGGGACGGCGCACCGATGCCTACCTGGAGCTCTTGGGGTGGGACATACCTCTGGCGGTCATGCCGATGCCGCTGATGGGTGTCTCGGGCCCTGGCAGCCTGATCTCCACCACGGTGCTCGGAAACTGCGAGGTGCTGGCCATGCTCTGCCTGGTGCAGGCCGGCGCCCCGGGCACCCCGATCATATACGCACCAGCGCAGTCGATGATGAACCCCCGCACCGGAGGCTACAGCGCCGGCGCCATTGAAGGAGGGCTGCTGGCTGTTGCCGTCGTGGAAATGGCTCGCTACTACGGCCTGCCGGCGGAGGGATCTGGTATGACGACGGAGCATTACGTCCCAGGCATTCAGGCTGCTTATGAAAGCTCGATGATCGGCCAATTGGCTGCCCTTGCCTGGCCCGACATTCTGATTGGCTGCGGCCTGATGGGTGGTTCGATGGTCCTCAGCCTCGAGCAGTTACTGATCGACGTGGAAATATTCAAGATGGCCAAACGGGCGCGCGAGGGCATCGCCTCCGACGACGGCAAATGGCTGGAAGACGTGATTGACCGCGTCGGACCTGGCGGCAACTTTCTGACTGAATCATCCACGGTGAGCGCTTTCCGCGATGGTGAGATGTACGTCAGCCAGCTTGGCTGGCACGGGAGCTTCGAGGCCTGGGAGGCTGCCGGAAATCCCACTCTGCTCGAGGAAGTGCGTGAGAAGGTAACCCGGATCCTGGCGACCCACGAGCCGCTTCCTCTCGGCGAGCATGTCGAGAAGGAGCTCGATCGGATTCAGAAACGGGCTGAGAGCGAGGGTTGACGCCGAGCTTGCACGCCGCCAAAGCGTTCGGAGTGAGCCGCAAGACGCTGTCGAGCATTCTTAACGGGCGATAGGATTTCGGCTCACAACATAGCCGGATAGCGGAACTCCGGACGGCAATCGGGACATGCAGACAACCCAACGACCCCGTGCGACTGATGCATTATGATCGCTGCTATCTGCAAAACTCCATTGCGGTGTCTCGAGATATCTCGCTGTCGTACGCTCGCGAATCGCCATTCTGCTGTGAGAATACTCGGAAGAAATCAGACTGATACTGATCCGCGGCGACACCGTGCCCGCAAGCTTTGATCCTCATG
>JBDGYW010001179.1:0-2405 GCA_039588935.1 Gemmatimonadota bacterium
TTAGATGACGTGGAAAGCATCCGCGAGCTGTTCCGTGGTATCTACCGGCAATCGACTTTAGACGGTGTAGACGAGGAGGGTAAGCTGCGTGCCGTGTAGCGGCTGTGCTAAACGGATGCGGTGGATGCTGGAACGCGCCGGCTACGAGTACCGCGAAGAATCCAAAGACTGGCGCGGCCCGAACGGCGAGACGGTAGCCGACGAAGACGTGGAGGCACACCACAGTAGGGAGGCGGCGAAACTGGTGCTGAACAAACTGAAACAATATGTCTGACCCGACCACCTACGGCGGCGTACCGATTCGCGGGCTGACGCTCGAGAAGCTGGCGCGGAAGACGCTCGCCAATACTTACCATGCCCGCAATTACGGCGTGAAGGGCGACGGTACGACGGACGATATCACCGCGCTCCAAGATTTGGTTGACCTTATAGATGAAGGTGGCGACCCGGCCGCGCTAGTCATGGGTTCTGGCGTGTTCTACATCACGCAGGAACTCGAACTCAGAGCTGACAACTTACATCTCGTTCTCGACGGCGCTACAATCCTTGGCCCGAGTGCCGGTACAAGTGATGGCGGTCTATTGGTCGTCGTTGACAGGGTAACGACAACCCGTGTAATGGATGGCGTCATCATCACGGGCGGGTTGGTCAAGCCGCAAAACGCGAGTGACAACGCTGTTGCGGTAGTGAGTGGGCATAATGTGCGGGTTATCGGCGTCAATGCCGACTTGACAACTGGTCAGCGTGGATTCGTGATAGAGAACATCACACCCGCGCCGGTTGCCTTGCCACTAGATGACGTGAGGCTTATCGGTTGCGGTTCGTTCGGTGGTGGTGTAACGGGAATACACGTCGGGAATACCGATGACGACGCTATCCGCAATGTAGTGATCTCGGGCCATGTCATTGACAGCGCGACAACCGGCATCACCGTCAACACGGGGTCCGCGAGTAAGTATATCAACCGCGTTACTCTTTCCGGCATCACGATTCTTGGCCCCACCACCGGCATCAATTTCAGTCGGGTAAAGAACGGCACTATACAGGGTGTCGTAATCCGTGACGTGAGCACTACGGGTCTCACAATGGCGGCGCAGGCCGAGGATTGCGTGGTGAACGGCCTGACTGTTATCGGTACGGGCACGCCAGGGTCGGCAATCAACATCGCCAGCTCGTCAGTTCGCAACATACTAAGCAATCTTCTGATAGACGGCTCGTTCACGCATGGCATAGCCATGAATGCGGCCGACAACACCGTGACAAGTGCGACAATCCGCAGCGCAACGACAGGTATCACGACATACGCCGACACCAACTATTCCGTCTTTTCGGATATCGTGTTCGATAGCTGCACAACGGACGTAAGCTCATATCGAACTGGCGACAAATATTCTGGACTCGTAGACCGCACCGGCTCGGCAACTGACGTGCTGCGGGACGACGCTTCAACGATAATAGTTGACAGTCCGACCGCGCTAGCTTCGGGCAACACGAACGACTACGCATTGCCTTCGGTACACGGCAATCTCTTGCTGCGAATCTCGGCAAACGCAAGCGGTTCAACACTCACCGGCATAGCTGGTGGTTACGAGGGCCGGACCGTCAGAATTGTATGCGTTGCCAATTACTTAACCTTAGCGCACCAAGATGCAAACTCGTCTACTAGTAATCGCATTGTCTCGCATACGGGTAACAACATCACGTTGTTCACCTCTGACTCGGCCTTGCTGGTTTACGATTCCTCGTCAACGCGCTGGCGTGTCCTCGACTTTCTGACCGATACCATTTACGCCACCCACATGACATGGGCGGCTGGTCAATATATTGACATGACAAATACAGGTGCCGATGAGGCGATTATCCGGTGCGAGGCAACCGGCGATACGGTAACGGCAGACCCAACAACGGACGCGCCGGACGGCTGGTTGGAGTTCTACATCGGCGGCGCTACACGCTACGTCCCTTATTACACAATCGATGGAGCATGATTGGGACGACATGACCAACTTGACGAATGGCCGCTGGCAAACGGCTGGTATATTGGCGGCCTTCACACTCGCGTTGCTGGGCTGGGTCTACAGTCTGGGCGTCAACCGCCAAACCGTCATAATAAACACACGGGACATCAACCGGATCGAGCGCGAGTTGGATACTATGCGGGGAAACAATGTGGCTTTGTCTATAGAAATCGCCCGGCTTAGTGAGGCGGTGACACAACTCAATACGCGGCTTGATCGAGAGGTGGCACAGTGAACGATCTACTCGCACGCAAGCGAAAGTTCGTCCTTGCACTATTGGCGTGGGCGGGCGCGACGGCCGTGGTGGCTGTCGGCAAAATGGACGGCGTGACCTACGTGACGGCGCTTGCCTGGATTCTCGGGCTGTATGGCGGCGCCAACGTGGCC
>JBDGYW010001180.1:0-2402 GCA_039588935.1 Gemmatimonadota bacterium
TGGAGCAGCTGTTGACGGTCCTTCGAGATGATTCTTCGGTTGTAATGCTCACCGACGCAGGTACACCAACTATCAGTGATCCCGGGCGGACACTCGTGTCTGCCGCCAGGAATATGGGGGCAACTGTTGTCGCCATTCCAGGGCCGTCAGCCGTCACGGCGGCGCTGAGCGTTTCGGGCTTGCCCGCAGACCGGTTCATTTTTCTCGGTTTTCTGCCGCGCCGAGGTGCTGAGCGGCGGCGCCGGTTGGAGGAGGCGTCAAGGAGTCGGTGGACCGTGGTGATGTTCGAGGCTGCGCCCAGGCTCGTGGAGTTGCTTGACGCCCTCAGTGACGTGTGTGGCCCCGAACGCAATGCGGTGGTGGCGCGCGAACTGACAAAGCTGCACGAGGAGGTCAAGTGCGGGACCCTGCCAGAATTGTCGGGTTACTACGGGGACCACCCTCCCCGTGGTGAGGTTACGTTGTTGATCGAGGGGGATACTGAGGTCGGCGAGCGAGCGAGCCCCGAAATTGTGACTGCGCGCGCCGCGGAGTTGCTTGCGTCGGGCTACACCCGAAAGGACACGGCTGCGCTCATCGCTAGGGAGTTTTCGTTGCCACGCCGGGAGGCATACAAGTTGGTGTGTGAAACTTGAAGCTGCGATTCTTGGCCGGCTGCCTGCTCTGCGTCGCTCCATTGATGGGGCGGAGTTCTCAGGACGCCCGCATGACGATCGGCCGTGTGCAATACGAGGGTGGCGGTGACTGGTACGCGAATCCTTCGAGCCTTCCCAATCTCCTCGATGCGGTCCGTGAGCGAACGAATTTTCCGGTTGCTGAGAGGGAGCGGATCACCCAACTAGGCAGCCCTTCTCTTTGGGATGTGCCCTACCTTTATATGACAGGGCACGGCAACGTTCTGTTATCCGTCGAAGAGATAGTCAATTTGCGTCGCTTCCTCGAGAACGGGGGATTTCTCCATGCCGACGACAACTACGGCATGGACGAGTCTTTTCGGCGAGAGATCGCCCGAGTATTTCCGGATCGACCTCTCGTTGAAGTACCGCTGGAACATCCGGTCTACCATATCGTCTACGACTTCCCTCAGGGTGTTCCCAAGGTGCATGAGCACGACGGCTTACCGGCGCAGGCGTTTGGCATTTTCCTGGACGACCGACTGGCCGTGTACTACACGTACCAGGCCGATCTCGGTGATGGCTGGGAGGACCCGGAAGTGCACGACGACCCTGAAGCCGTGAGGGAGAAAGCGCTGCAAATGGGCGTAAACCTCTTCGTGTACGCGGCAACGGTGGGCGGGTGACGGCGACACGCCTTTGGTTGGAGCGCAGGAGCACACGGCTCCAACGTGGGCTGGTGTCGGCTGTGGCTGCGCTGGTTTCGGGGCTTGTGCTTGCCACGTTTGGACTTGGCATCTTCTTGGGTCGAATCGGAGTCTATCTGTTTGTGCCCGCGCTCGTCTTGTTGGGTTGGGCAGTTGCCGCTGGTGTTGTTGTCTGGGGGCTACTCTGGGCGCTGCGGCGCCTCCGTCGGTCAGGGCCTTCAGCGCTCGCCAGGGTAGTGGAACTGCAATGTGGCTTACGCCACGGTTCGATCTTGGGCGTCACGGAGCAGGAGCCTGTATCAGGCAGTCCCGCGCTTTCGGCGCTCGCTGATGAGCGAGCCGCGGGATGGTTGGTGGAATCGGGCCAAAACGCGCTGACGGGCAGCCGTAGGGAGATCGGTCGTTCACTCGGGTTTGGCGGGGCGGTCTTTGCCGTGGGGGCGCTCTTGTTTGTGGGGGCTGGTCCCACCGGGACTCGAGCGGCTCAGTTTTGGCACCCCTTTGCTACCGCCCTCGAGGGGCGGGGCCCCGTGGAGATTTTAGTGGATCGACCGGAGGTACCATTCGGAGACAGTGTACAAGTGGCAGTTACCGCTCGAGGTCGACGATCGGCAACGCTCTGGATTCGTGCACCGGGTGAGCCATGGTCACCGAGCCAACTGAGCTTAGACAGCGCGGGGCAGGCGGCTGTGGTGCTTGGCCCTCTCGAGAGCGACCGGTTTCTTCGAGCGACGAGTGGCGGTCGTACCTCCAACACGATACAGGTTCAGATCCTTCTGCCCGCGTTCCTGACTGGGCTCCAGATACACGCACGATATCCCGCTTACATCGGCCTGGCTGATGAACCATTGGTGCCCGGACCGGATTCGTTGCGCTTGCCGGTGGGAACTCGCGTGATCACGTCAGGACGTGCGACTGTTTCGTTGGACTCGGTAACATGGCGGAGCGGGAGGTCGGCCGTGTCGCTCGAAAGTGATGGCGATCGGTTTGCCGGTGAATTGCCGGTTACGATGTCGCAGAGGTGGTTCTTGGAGGTGATCACCGCGACCGGCGGCGCTCTCGATGAAGATCCACCAGAACT
>JBDGYW010001181.1:0-2401 GCA_039588935.1 Gemmatimonadota bacterium
GAAAACCACTACTTCCTCAAGACGTTCTCGTACGGCTCCCCAGCTGACGTGGACCTCGACAAGTTCGAGCAGTACCCCCTCCTTCACCTCGTGTATACGGGAGGCGACTACAACAGCCCCAAGGCCAAGACCTACAACCTCGAAGTCTATATCCTTTCTCTGCCTCCCAGCGAGGCCGACAAGGTGGGCTACCAAAAGGAGAACATTAGCGACGCGGAGCAGGTAGCAGAGGACATCCTCGCCGACATCCAGAACGGAGGTAACATCTTCCAGTTTGGATACAAATACGACCTCGTCAATGCGTCGGTGACTCCATTGGAAGCGGAAAACTCCAACGCGCTGGCCGGGTGCCTCCTCGACCTGTCTATCGTAGTCCCCTACGCCTACGACTCGTGCAACGCTCCAATTACTGGGGTAGAGCCCGACGGCACCCCTCCCACGGCGTACAAAGCTCGTGGCCTTTTGCGGGTGCGTGAGCTCGACGGAAGTCCCGACGTACTCTCGGTTGCTACTATCAACGTCCCCAACGGCAGTTTGACCGACGACGGCAACGGAGAGATAACGCTCACCTTTGGAGGCGGAGGCGACGCTACGACAGCCGAGAGAGTACACTTCCCTATCCGTAACGACGAGGGTACAACAATTCCGGCAGGGACGCCAATTTACACGCGCGGCGAGATTGGAGGCAGTGACCGCATCCGCGTAGGTATCGCCGACGCTTCCGACCCGGCAAAGATGCCCGCAATTGGCATCACTGAAACAGAGCTTAATACGTCAGACGCAAAGGACGGGTACGCCATCCTCACGGGTGTTTACAACACCAATATCTCCGGGTTTACAGGGCTCGCGGAAGGCGACATTTTGTACGTCTCGAATTCGGGCGGGGGTTTGTCCCAAACCAAGCCGACGGGAACATACCTCATCCAAAACGTGGGTATCGTTCTAAAGACAAACGGAACCACCCTACAAGGGCTACAGGTTAGCTGTATCGGACGAACGAACGACGTACCTAACATCCCGCAGGGTGAGGCGTGGATTGGCAACGCTCAAGGAGTAGCGACGCCTACCCTCCTCGCTGACGTAGCGACAGCAGGTACGGTTGTCTCGTTGACTGACGTCACGAGCGCAGGTTCGGGGGCGATCATCACCGACGCAGAGCGTACCAAGCTGGCAGGCATCGAAGCGGGAGCCGAGGTCAACCCCGACGCGGCTGAAGTCAAGACCCTCTACGAAAGCAACGCCAACACCAACGCCTTCACGGATGCGGAGCAGACGAAGCTCGCAGGGATAGAAGCCGGAGCCGAAGTCAATCCAACAGCCGCCGAAATCAAGACGGCCTACGAGTCGAACGCTGACACCAATGCCTTCACCGATTCCGAAAAGAGCAAGTTGGCAGGGATAGAGGCAGGTGCGGAAGTCAACGTCAACGCGGACTGGAACGCTGTCACAGGCGACGCGGAAATCTTAAACAAGCCGACTATCCCGGCAGCTCCAGCCGTGGAGGACAACGCAGGTACGCCACAACTTGCCACAGGCATCACTCAAGCGGAGATGCAGTCCGTCCTCAACGTAGACCCGGCAGGTACGGACAACTCGACGGACGTAACGGCCAACGCCAACCTCACGGACGTTGTTGGTATGGGGGCAAATCAAATCATGAGAGCCACCGATGCGGGATCCGACAAGCTCGTCTTTTGGGACGACTCGGCAAGCAAGCTCACATATGCGACGATTGGAACGAACCTCACGATGACGGACACGACCTTAAGCGCGTCAGGTGGAGGCGGAGGAGGTAGTTTCAACGGGGCGGGTTCCTTCTTTATGACGGGATTCACGACAACGACGACCTCTCAATACTACGGGTTCTACACGTACACCAACTCGATGCGCTTTTCGGGGAACTGGCAGCACTACATGATATGGCACGTCCCGAAGGCAGGTCAGATAGACCACGTTAGCGTCCACGTTCAGGGTGGAACTCAAGTCAAGGTGGGCGTGTGGAAAGCGACCTCGATGAGTTTTCTACAAATCACCTCGACACCGACCTACGAGCAAACCATCCCCTACACGTCATCTAACTATACGGAAACGTTTTCACCGACGGGTTGGTCTTTTGCCGCAGGTGACGAGCTAGCGTTTGGATATTACAACGTTACAGGCAACGCGGCCTTTTACGTCACTCTCAACGTCTGTTATTCCTTCACGTAATGCACACCAAATTCACTCCCGAACAACTCGAAGGTGAGCTCTTTACCATCAACGAACTCTGCGAAGCTATCGACGCGCTCAAGGCTGAAGTAGAGGCTCTGAAATCTCGATAAAACAAAACCCCAACTCTATGGACTTTATTCTCGAAAACTGGGCAGAAATCGCCCTCGCTGTCATCACCGCCGCTGGCACG
>JBDGYW010001182.1:0-2400 GCA_039588935.1 Gemmatimonadota bacterium
GTAACATGCAAACGGTTGAACGGCAGGAGGACTGAGTACCGTGACAAAAAACGAAAACGACAGACTTCGACGATCAAATAATCGCGTGATTGCCGGCGTATGCGGCGGGATTGCTGAACGGTTCGGTTGGTCGCCGCGTCGTGTGCGAATCATCTACGTTCTGGTTTCAATACTCAGCGCGGCGTTTCCGGGAACTCTCGTATACTTGATATTATGGTTCATCATGCCAGGTCCGGAGAAATGAGAAGTCGGATTGAAACCGGTTAACAGGGGCGGCCTGAAATCATGCGAGTTATAATTGTCCAGAACTGTGAAGTAGAGACGCTCGGAGTCTATGAGGAATACTTCGCCGAGCGCAAAGTCGGATACGACGTCGTCCACGCGTACCGCGAATCGATCCCGAGTTTACAGTCATACGATGTGGTACTGATTGGCGGAACTCCCGATGCGGTTTATCACCGGGATGAATTCGCTTATTTGACGTCCGTTTATGAAGCGCTTCGTCCAGCGATAGAACTACAGATTCCATGTTTTGGAGTTTGTGGCGGCGCTCAACTTCTGGCCGACTTGAAAGGGGCCGCGGTGTATCGTAATCCGGTCAAAGAGATCGGGATCTGCGAAATGACACTTACTGAAGCGGGACGGTCGGATCCACTCCTGGCCGGTTTTCCAGAGCGGTTCCCGGTTTTTCAGTGGCACGGCGATACATTCGATGTTCCGCCCGGGTCGTTGTTGCTGGCAACCGGAAATGACTGTAAAAACCAGCTTTTCCGCGATGGTGGGATCGTTGGCGTGCAGTTTCATCTGGAGGCTTCGGTCTCCGAGGCGGAACGCTGGACACAAGCGTATGAGGACGAGTTGAACGAAGTTGGCAAAGCAGGTGACGACATCGTTGGCGATTATCGGAAAATCCAACAAGAAATGAGCAAATTAGCTATAATGCTGATGGACAATTACGTCGGTATCCTGGGCTCCGCGACATAGCGCCGGGGCGTTTGTGGGCGTGGGGTTTTTCACACTTCGGGATTGAGGGCAGTACATGAAGGTTTTCCTGATCTATGTCCGGGACGAGGATTTCTACCAACTGCTTTCTCCGGAGCTCGCAGGTCCGAGGGCCGACAACGACCGGGTTCAGGTGATGTCGTTTCCTCCACTCGGGATCGAGACGTTGGCCCCCGTCGTACGGCAGCACGGCCACGACGTCCGGATGTTCGACACCTGCCATCCGGAGATGAAGGAAGAGCATATCGCCACGGCGGTGCGCGACGAGAGGCCGGACGCGATCGCGCTCTCGTTCCTTTCGACGACGTCGTACCCCGCCACCCAGAGCATGGCGCGCTGCCTGAAGCAAGAATCGCCCGACACCCCGATAATCACCGGCGGTGTGTTCGCGACCATGAATGCGAAGGAGATCCTCGCGGATTGTCCATACGTGGATTGCGTCGGTGTGGGCGAGGGCGAGGAACTTCTCCCCGACTTCCTCGAGAACCTGGGCAATCCCGGAGGAGTTCGGGGCCTGGTCTGGCGTTCGGGGAACGAGATCGTGGAGAATCCCGCGCGACCGATCATCCAGGACCTCGATCAGTTTCCCTATCCCGACCGCCAAAGCCTGCCGATCGACTACATCGAGTCTATGCCGCTCGACGTTCCCGCGGTCCTCTCCCTGGACCGTTTTTGCACCATGCAGACGTCACGCGGCTGTCCCTATAAATGCGTGTACTGCGATATCCCGGCGCTTACCGACGGCAAGTGGCGCTACCGCTCCGCGGAACATGTCCTGGGCGAGATGCAGCAGTTGAACGACGAGGGGTATCGTTCGATCTATCTCACGGACGATCACTTCCTGCTGAAACGCAAGCGTATTACGGAGATCTGCGAGGGGATCATCGACCGCGGGTTCGAGTTCCGCTGGGGATGCGAGGGCCGGGTCGATTCGGTCGCCGTCGATCAATTGCCTATCATGGCCAAGGCCAACTGCGGTTTCCTCGCGTTCGGCGTAGAAGCGGGTACGCAAAAAGTGCTCGACCGGCTCAGAAAGAACCAGAGTCTGGAACAAATCAAGCACGCGGTCAGCGAGGCCAAGCGGCACGGGATCGATACCGCCCACGGTTTTTTCCTGATCGGATCACCGGATGAAACCGAAGAGGACATCCTGCAGAGCTTCCGCTTCGCCGCCCGCCTCAAACTGGACACATTCGGCTTCAACCGTTTGTGCGTCTACCGGGGCACACCGCTGTGGCAGGAGTACGTCGAACGCGGCATCATTGACGACGAGCGTGACTGGTTCAAGTGGTTCAAATGTTCGGACATCGACCCGACGGTCCTGCCGAGCGAGACGGTGAACCGGGCCCGACAGAAGGGGTATATGCTGTTGTTCGCACATCGGATATTCATGCGCCC
>JBDGYW010001183.1:0-2395 GCA_039588935.1 Gemmatimonadota bacterium
GACCACGGCGCTATTGGTGCAGAAGAACAGGTCAAGCAGGTGATGCTCGACGCTTTCCTCGATGCAGATCCGTGGAAGGCGAACTGAACGACTGCTCTTGGCCGGACGAGCGCAGCGATTCCTTGGGGACCTGCGGCGAGGGCACTCCTCACCGCAGGTCCGCCCATTTCCCGCATTTCGCAGCAAGTGCGGGATGGATGCCCCAACCCGCGCTGGGGCCTGGGTTTGGCTTGGCTGTCAGGGCGTGGTAGGATGGGTGTCAGGCCAATCCATACGGGCAACGGACAGGAGGCGAACATTGGCACAGATGACGACGCACGAACGTATTTCGCGTATGTACGCACACCGGGAGGCAGACCGCATCCCTGAACGTGTAATCAGCACGAATCCCCTGGAGCGTCGTCAGATGTTCCAGCCTGTGCATTAACAACTACATAGAGTTGTTCATCGACTTGAGCCAATGCCCGTACCGGGTCACGATGCAACCGTGTCAGCCAACGATGCGGCTCTTCTCGCTCTTCTTGCCGACGCCGTTGCGACCAATATTCATCTGCAGGCACCGACTGGAGCAACGGCAGGATTTCTTCGTCGTCTAGTGACAGAAGCACGGTCTCGCCAGGGCCAAAGATACGCACAGGCGAGGTTTCTTTGCGACCACTGGTTCGTCGCTGGGCACGGCGCAACATGCCAAAGGCGCCCTCCAAGTCCAGGTTACTACGGGGCAATCCCGGAATATCGTAGCAGTGTAGGATGTCGGGCAACCAGGTTTTGGACATCGTTGTCATCTTGCGGTCCATTCGCCGGATGAGCGGACAGACATCGGGTTGTTGCATGCGGTCGGAAAACATCTTTTCCAGTTCTTGCTGTACGATCTTGCTGCCTGGGATGGACAAGTGAGTCTCCTGCGCGTCTGCTTTCAGACTTGGCAGAGGCACTCCCGCCAAGTAGTGCTCCACCTGAGTCAGAAAGGTATGTGTCTGGCGGACCTCTTCGGCCAGGGAGGCTGTGGACCTCAAAGCGCTTTGCACACAGCGTTGTAGCTGATCCTGGTAGGGGTCGGCTCCGCTCTGCACGCGCCGATTGCTCAGGTGTTGACTGATGCCCACCAACTGGTCGTAGCCTTGCAGACCCCCGCACTGAAAAGGCTTGCGACTGGTACGTTTGAGTGCATCTCGAATAGCACGGCGATAGTAGCCATAGTAATGCTGCAACACCGGAACGGCTCCCTGTCTGTTCGTCGTGACTACTTCTGGAAAGAGCAAATGCTCAAAGTGGGACTTGCTGACCGTATTCTTGGCCTCCGTTGTTACTGTTCCTGTATCGTCAATGGAGTCTTTTTTTCTCCTGGCGTGTTCTGCCTGGACACAAGCCGTTCGATTCGCGTTGCTGCCTCTTCTGGCTCCAGGCTAGGCACAGAAGGAAGCGAACAGAGACGATCGCGCAAGGTTTGTCGCAACTCTTGGTCAGCTTGGTGAATCGGTTCAGATAGGTTCTTCATAAAGTGCATCTGGCATAGCTGATGCGCAGCCTTCGGCCATACGCTCTTCAATGCCGCCACCAGGGCTTTCTCTTTGTCAGACAAGAGGGCCAACACGGGCAGATTGTCAATCAGACTACGGCAACCGATTAACCAATCTGTCAAGTGCGGCGTATCTGCCTGGTCGATGAGCATGCCACTGATCGGTGTCCCACTGAACACTTCCCAGAGCACATACAGTTGCGGACCTGCTCCATCTGGCTCTAGTCCGTCCGCCGCCAGAATCAATCCGCCGTGTTTGGCCGCTGCTGCACTGACGCGTTTACGACGCTGCGGCCACGCACCTTCGATCAGTGCCAGGAACAAGCGATAGAGTCGACCCACACTGGTGGCGTTGATCTCCACACCACGTTGGTTCAGCAATCTCTGAATCTCGGTGAACTGTTTGTGCTCGCGGTCGTGCTGAATGCCCACAAAGGCGATCACATCCATACCGTAGGTACTGTAGGGCGGACTCACCCTCAAGTGCCCCGCAGCGTGAAAGTGCGTGCCATGTTCGCTGCACTCGGGATTCTTATCGACTCGACTGTAAGCCACCACATAGAACTCGCCGTCCAGTGTTTGCACCGTTTTGTCCGAGTGCGCAGCACTGCCTTCCGAACCGAGCTGTTCACCGCACTTGGGGCAGCGTTCCAGTTCACAAACAAAGGTCAGACGCTCTGCATTCGGGTTACGCCTCTTGGGGCGTCGTTTATCTGCCATTGGGACCACCTCCTGTTGAGATGCTCCCTATTATGCACCATAAATCGATTTCGTGCCAATTACACGCTCAGGGTTCGCGGAGGTGGTGCGCATTGCAGAGTGCATGTTGGCACTGGTCGAAGGTGAAGTAAGACTGCCAGTGGTCGTGTACCGCTC
>JBDGYW010001184.1:0-2395 GCA_039588935.1 Gemmatimonadota bacterium
ATAGGACACCCGGCAACGGCCCTGTGACACTCGGGACAGACTGAGCGGAAAGGGGCACGACAGACCCAAGCACGCGGCCCCCTGTAGGGGATACCCGAAGCGGTAAACGTTCTGGTATCTCTTCAGGAGGCTTACCGTGTCAACCATTGACCAAGCGCACGTCGAACAATTTCGTTCGAACGTCTACCACCTATCGCAGCAGAGAGGCTCCAGACTGTTCAACACAGTCAGGTATGAGCCTTTGGTGGGCGATGTGCATAACTTTGAGCGACTGGCTGCGGTCGCTGCACAGAACAAGCCGAGCCGGCATTCCGATACGCCGATCCTCAATGCTCCGCACTCAAGGCGGCGCTGTTTCCCGGAAGACAGGGAGTGGGGTGACCTAGTGGATCGGGAGGACAAGCTCCGCTTGATCATTTCACCTGAGAGCGAGTACGCCATTGCGGGTGCCAATGCTCTTGGTCGTGCGATCGATGACATCATCATCGCGGCGGCCACGGGCAACGCTACGGACGGTGACGGTGTTGCCGTCGCTCACGGAGCGGGCCAGCAGATCGCGTCCGACTTCCCCGTGGCAACGGAAGTTGGGCTGACCTTGGGAAAGGTTATCGAGGCCGGCCGGCTGTTGAATGCGGCCGAGGTGTACGAGGAAGACCGTTTCCTGATCTATGGCGCTCAGCAGTTGTCGGAGGTTCTGGCGATTGAGCAGTTCACCAGCGCGGACTACGCGACTTCCAAGGCGTTGCACGCTGGTCATGTGGCTCAGTTCCTGGGGTTCACCTGGATTCGTTCGGAGCGTCTTTTGACGGACACCGGTACCGACATCACAACTTGCCTGGCATTTCAGCGTCAGGGCATTGGCCTTGCGGTGAACGAGAACATGTTCGCCCGCATTGCCGAGCGTCCGGACAAGAGCTTCGGGCATCAGGTGTACTGCCGGATGACCATGGGCGCGGTCAGGATCGAAGAGGCCGCGGTGGTCGATATTCAGTGCAACAACAGTCCGTAAATGGCGACTCGGACTGAGATCTGTAATCAGGCTCTTGCCCTTCTGGGTGAGAGCCCGATTACTTCTTACGACGCAGATAACACAGCTGTCGCGGGTGCCTGCCGGGCTTTCTACCCGTCGGCCCGCGATGCCTGCTTGCGTGATCATCCATGGGGGTTTGCCAAGCTCCGAGTACAGCTCGCAGAGGCCGCGACTACACCAGTCTACGGGTGGGACCATCAGCACATCTTGCCAGCAGATTACATTCGCCTGCTCCATGTGGAGAACGTCAGCAAGGACGAGTGGGAAGTAGAAGGGAGAATGGTTCTATCCGATCTTGCTACAGTCAAGTGCCAGTACATCAGGCGAGTGGCCGAGGGCGAGTTCGACCCTCTATTTGAGAAAGCTCTGGCGGCCTATCTCGCTTCTGAGCTGTCGTATCCCATCACGGAATCCAATACCAAGGGCCAGCAGATGTTCTCCTTGTACGGGCTCAGGAAAGAGCAGGCCGGGACCATTAGTAATCTGGAAGGGGTTACCAAGCAGTCGGTGACAGAGCGGCTGTTGTTGGTTCGTTAGATGCCCAGATCCCAGCAGATCATCACAGATTTTTCTGCGGGGGAATGGTCACCCAGACTGTTTACCCGCACCTATGCCCAGCAGTACAGGAATGCGCTGGAGAAGTGCGAGAACTTCACCATCCTGTCGCAGGGCGGTGCGTTCTATCGCGTAGGCAGCGAGTACATCACCACCATCATCTCAGGCGCTACGAGCGCGCGGTTGATTCGGTTCTCGCTGGCTTACGAGGACGACCGAGATGTGTTGGTCGAACTCAGCGCAGGCAGCTGCCGGCTGATCAAGGACAACGCGGTGATCGGTACCACGCTCACCACGCCTTACCTTGCGGCGGATCTGTTCGAGATCCAGTTTGCCCAGGACGACAATCAGATGTTCTTTGTCCACGGGGACCATCCAATCCAGGTGCTCACCAGGACTGATGATTCAACCTGGACGTGGGCTGCGGCCACGATAATCAATACGCCGCAGTACCGTTTTAACGACGGCTCGTCTCCGCCGACTACACCGAATGTTGATCGATTGACGTTCGCCAGTACCTGGGCGGATGGGAACACGTTCTATTTGATCGTAAGCGGGGTAAGCACACCAACAATCTCGTACAGCTCCACGCCGGCAACGCTGGCCGCGCGTATTGAGGCCGCGCTTAACCAGGTGTTTTATGAGCCGGAACTCGGGTTAATAGATGTTTTTGACGTTACGTCGGTGACCTCGTCCGATTACGACATTACGTTCCAAGGCGGAGGCGCAACGGGGATTGTTGATGTAGGTGAGGTATTGAGCGGAACGGGCACGCTGTCAATAAATCAGCAGCAAGCGGGGGCTGGCGCG
>JBDGYW010001185.1:0-2394 GCA_039588935.1 Gemmatimonadota bacterium
CTGGAAGAGGCCATAGTCCTCAATAAACGGGTCGAGGCCACATTGAGTGAGTACCGCAACCGGATGTTTCTGGCCCAAGCGTATCGCAGCAAGGGCATGGCAACTCAGTGCGCCGAGCAACTGGACGCCGGCGAAAGGCTGGCGCTCGAGGGTGGCTGGGGAGCGGATTGGACTGTTTACCTGGCGCGGCATCTCGTGGGTGCCGGTGAGCTGGAGCGCGCGGGTAGGTGGTTACATTCCTGGATTCAGGACGGCGTGGCAGACGGCGATTACGGTTGGAAAATTGATCTGGTCCGGGGGGAGATAGCCCTGGCGGAAGGGAACCCTGCGGACGCGGTAGCCGCACTCCAACGCGCAGAGCGAGCGAGACGGTCGACGCTCGGGTTAGTCAAGGAAGCCCAGGGACGTGCGTACCATGCAAACGGAGAACTCGAGCGGTCGGCCGCTGCATTCGAGGAAGTGATCAGAGTGAAACAGCTAGGCTGGGAACCTCAGGAAGCATGGGTCCTTGCGCATTATCGCCTGGCTGTCGTGCTCCAACAGGTGGGCGAACTCGAACGAGCACGTGGCTACCTTGAGCAATTCCTTGATTTGTGGGGATCGGGGGACGATAGGCTCCAAGGAGTGGCGGACGCGCGGCAGCGGGTTGCTCAGATGGTGGGGGAGACGGGCCGCAGATGAGCGTGTCAATCCGCACCACGCGCCTTGGCAGGAGTTGATGAGGCCGGAGGGGTAGGGGCGACTACTCGAACAAGGTCCCACCCTTTGTGCGGCCGCCTTACACCTTCCACCGCGCGTGTCCCAACGCCCCACGGATTGTCAATCCGTTGTACCCCTGGGAGCCCCCGTCCGACGGGGCCTCTCGGGCCGCTGTGCCCCTCGCCTTCCGAACTTCTCTTTTGGCTTCCCGGTATCTTGCAGCATCAGATGGTTATCTGAATACTCCCTGATATCTTCGAGACCAAGGGAAGGCATAGGAAGAGCAGAGAGATGTGCTCTCCTTGGGGTAACAGACACGCGAGGATGTATGGATACACGTGAGATGAAGCGGATCGCCATCATACGATTCTCCAGCGCAGCGCTTGTCCTGGGAGCCTTCTTCTTCCTGTCGGCTGGAACCACCCGCTACTGGCAGGCCTGGGGATACATGGCCGTGACGCTCATCCCTATGGCGTTAATCGTGCATTACCTGATTCGAAACGATCCGGAGCTGCTCAAGCGGCGACTGACAGTGCGGGAAAAGCGCGAGAAGCAGGACGCCATCCAGAAAGTGGGCGCGGTAGTGTGGCTTCTGGTCTTCCTGATTCCAGGGCTCGATCAGAGGTTCGGTTGGTCATCGGTGCCCTGGTTACTTGTCGTCATTAGCGACTTCCTCGTTCTGAGCGGTTACCTGATGTTCTTCCTCGTCATGAAGGAGAACAGCTACGCCTCTAGGATCATTGAGGTCCAGGAGCGTCAAACCGTGATCAGCACGGGCCCGTACGCGCTGGTTCGACACCCAATGTATCTGACCGTTCTCATTATGCTTTTCTTCTCCCCCCTCGCCCTAGGCTCGTTCTGGGCGGTGATCCCGACCTTGTTCACACCCGTCCTCTTAGTTCTCCGGATCTGGGACGAGGAAAAGATGCTGTTGAAGGAGCTGCCCGGGTATCGAGAGTACACGCAGCAGACTCCGCACCGCCTCATCCCCGGGATTTGGTGAGAAGTGGCGGATGTTGCGGGCGAGAGAACAGGCGGCCAAGAGATGCACGCTCGCTCTATCCCCGTACGCCACGTTGGTTTCTCGGTGCCCAACCAAGGACCCGTTCCAGCGGCGTCGGGAGTACCTGCCATGGCCGCCAAGGACCCTGGCAATGCCAAGGAGAGAATTCTGTCGGTGACACGAGGGTTTTCAATCCCCCGATATGGCCCCCGAAATCGGTACCCACGTACACGAAACGACACCAAACGACGTCGTGACGGGGCTCTGGGCCGTCGCGTCGTGTCGTTGAGTGACGTTTTGTGTGCGTCAGTTCAGGCACATTTGAGGCACACGGGGGCGCAATAGCGTGAGCACCCAGCCTGCCTACCTCTAGCCAACCCCTTCGTTGAGCCGTAATGTACGGGTCGCAGGCTGACCGCGGAGTCAACCTAGTTGGCCGGTGTTGTCGACCGACTCAGAGCCGCTCTGGCCGCCCGCCGCGCCGTCCCGTATGTTCGCCACCATAGCTGCAACTGCGGAGTGTCCATGAGCCGCGAGCCTTCCAACGATCCCACAATCCGCACTCCAGGTGGCAGCAACCGGGAGGTCTTCGAGCACCCTGACCGCATTGGACCGTATAAGATCCTCCAAGTGATTGGTGAAGGCGGTATGGGTGTGGTCTACGACGCTGAGCAATCCGAGCCAGTACAGAG
>JBDGYW010001186.1:0-2832 GCA_039588935.1 Gemmatimonadota bacterium
ATGTCTGGATCGTGCATCTACCTCTGAGCCTCACTCCGAATGAGATTGGCTCTGCTCAGGATCCGCCGATTTCGGAATGCTGTGATCCTGCTCCTCCTGTGATCGAGTTCGACCAGGAGGGGAACGTGGTCCAGGCCTGGGGTGGATCGGAGACGCACGACCCGTGGCCGGACGGAGAGCACGGCATCTACGTGGATTATCAGGACAACGTCTGGATCGGCACGTCCAGCGCCGAGGGTCAGGTGGTGCTCAAGTTCAACCGCGACGGTGAGCGATTACTGCAGGTAGGAGAGTTCGGTAGAACCGGTGGCAGCAACGACCCGACACTGCTCGGCCGCCCCACCGACATCGCAGTCGATCCCGCTACCAACGAGGTCTATGTCTCCGACGGCTACGGCAACCGACGCGTGATAGTGTTCGACGCCGAGTCCGGTGAATACAAGCGGCATTGGGGCGCGTACGGTGAACCGCCGGACGACGGCGACCTCGAGCCGTACGATCCGGAAGCGGAGCCGGCGCGTTCGTATCGGAGTCCGGTACACTCGGTTCGCCTCTCGCACGACGATCTGATCTACGTATCCGACCGCGTCAGCAACCGGTTTCAGGTGTTCCGCAAGAATGGGGAGCACGTATCGGAGGCCTTCGTCGCGCCGTCTACGCTTTCTATGGGATCGGTGTGGGACATCGACTTCTCGCCCGACACCGAGCAGACCTATCTGTACGTCGCGGACGGGACGAACAATAAAGTGTGGATTCTACTCCGCGACAACTCCGAGATAGTCGGACAGTTCGGCCGCAACGGACGCTACGCTGGCCAGTTCCACTGGCTGCACAGCCTTGCCGTGGATTCCCAAGGCAACATTTACACGGGTGAAGTAGATACTGGAATGCGGGTGCAGAGGTTTGTGAGGAGGTAGGGGAGAGAACGCAGTCGACTTCTCCTCTAGCCTTGCGGCAAACCGCGGGCTCGGCCGTAGCACGTGAATGTGTTGAGGAGCGTCCTGAGACACGCACTCTGGAATTGTCCTTCAGTACACGTCCCGAAGGGGCCGAGCCCGGTCTTCAGCCCAGGGACACCCAGCACAGGTCTCCTGCCTGTCGGGAAGGTTGTCCGAAGAGATGATTTCCTACGAAGGACTCATGGCTGAGGGCCAAAAAAAGGGCCTATGCGTTTCTCACTGGTATCTCATGGGGAAAACCGCTTTGTCGTGCTGCACCAAATCCAGTGGCCTCAATGTCCCATGTTCGTCCTTGAGCCCGAATTTCTCGTGGGCCTTGCATGAGCATTTGGCCTTGCCTCGATTTCTGCACTCCAGCAACTGCTGCAGGAACGCCTCATAGTCGGCGCTGTCCATCTTGTAGCCAAAGTGGTTCGTAGACTCTCCTGCGCCCCTGCGGGATTCCTCGTAGATTGCAGCTCCCACCAGGTTACACCTCTCGCAGCGTACCGCCTGCAGGGAGCATTCGTCACTTCTGGAGTCCGACCCGAGTTCGATGCTGGTCTCGATTCTCACGGTTTTTTCGCTACATCCGGGACATAAGAACGTAGAGTAGTATTCCGCGTCCTTGGGTATCTTCGTTTCGGGCGGTTGCTGGGATGCTTGCGCGGCCTCCTGTTCGCGTGGCCCAGATGGCGCGCGGCTTGGCTTCGGTGTCCAATCGTCAGAGGTTTCGAGCAGTACTTGCCCCAACGGTTGCGAACCCATGTGCGGCGGGCCACTGCCGCCTCCGTCGGGCGAGTCGTATTCGTAGTCCAAACCGGCGTAGTTGTTCTGCACCGCAACCCACCTGTTCGCCCACGATGTTGCCACACGGAATTCAGGGGCTGGGTATTGGTGTTCGAGCTCAGCCCTCCGCGCAACAACGTCTGCCTTGTCGACCATACCGGTCAACTTATCGGCATCGGGGATGTCTGTGTCTTCCTGTTCCTTGACTACGCGTAGACGCACGGGGAAGGTGCCGTCCTTTTCTGAGTAGACAAAGAGGTATTCGTTGATCGTTGGACTCATACTGCCCCGAACTCCTCGACGAATCTCATCCACCAATCCCAGTTCGCGATGATGGGCTGGAGCATGTACCAGAATCCCCAGCCTAGGAGGAGCACATAGAAGACAACCGCGAAGAACTCCTCCGAGCGACGGTAGAGGAATTTGATTCCCCAGGCAATCGCCAGCGGGGGGCCCACCACCACTACCAGAATGTGGAATGGTAATCCCACTAGCTTCACCCATCGCATCAACAAGTTCGGCTCGAGAAAAACCTGCATCGTCCAGTGAAGGAGACCGGTCAGAAGGAGTACCAGCAGTGGTATCCCCACGGCGATCAGCCCCCAATATCCGTTGAGCATCGCGAGCTTGCCCTGCTTCGGTTTTGGCATCTCGAGCACATCCCGTAACCTTTCACCCTAATGTCGGCGATGGGAAGCCCCTCGCGTTTCACCGCCCCATATTGCATCTTAGCTGACCATGAGCGACCAACTCGAACGCCTGAGAGAAGCCCTCTCCGCCACCTACGCCATCGAACGCGAACTCGGTGCGGGCGGCATGGCGACCGTGTACCTGGCGCACGACGTGAAACACGACCGCAAGGTGGCGGTGAAGGTCCTGCGTCCCGAACTTGCGGCAGTAATCGGTGCAGCCCGGTTTCTCACAGAGATTAAAGTCACCGCCAACTTGCAGCATCCACACATACTACCGCTGCACGATTCGGGTGAGGCCGACGGCTTCCTTTTCTACGTCATGCCCTTCGTGGACGGAGAGTCGCTACGAGATCGCCTGAACAGGGAGACCCAGCTTTCGGTAGAAGATGCCCTGCAATTGACCCAAGAGATCG
>JBDGYW010001187.1:0-2790 GCA_039588935.1 Gemmatimonadota bacterium
TTCCTCTCGTGTTTGCGCTCCTTGGGCCCGAGCCGGCCTTGAACCAGTTGGTCTCCACCACGGTATTTGCCTACAGCTTCGGCTACATGGGAATGATCCTGTCTCCCGTGCACATCTGTTTCGTTGTAACCAACGAATACTTCAAGACCCGTCTGTTTCGCACCTACCCCTATCTGGCCGGGCCGGTTCTGTCGGTACTGGTCACGGCCTTCGCGCTCAGTGGGCTCTTCTACGTTCTGCTCTGACGCGCGATCCTCCAAGCAGAGCGCAAACACGCCAGCATGGACCGCCGCAACGAGGGAGCGGCCAGCTCTGCAGGGAGGATGCTTCGCGGTACGCGGCACGACCTGCCTGCTCTCCCCCCAACAACTAGTGTATCCCAGACGAGTTAGTGCTAGATCTTGGCGGTAAGGCTCGTGGGGCCATTCTGCCGGTCGTTCTCCGGCTGGAGCACAGCCTTGTCACCAGCGACGTTGTGTGACATAACGATTTGATATGGAATGCATTACACCAACCAGGCGCTGCAGGTTTGGCGCCTTTATGTCATTTCCGCTGCACAATATCCGGTACTCACGAGGAAAATGGTTTTGAAAGTCCGAGGCGGATTGTGTATATTGGTTAGTGCGTTAAGCCGGGGGGCTCCGCAGTTGGGGTTACCATGCAGAAAGTGCCCAAATACTATCAAATAAGCACGGAAATCATCTCTCAGATTCAGGAGGGCAAGCTGAAGCCCGGAATGAGGGTGCCCTCAGAGAATGAGATCATAAAAGACTATAGCGTCAGCAATACGACGGCCAGGAAGATTCTGCAGCAGATCGAGAACGCAGGATGGGTAACGCGGATCAAAGGCAAGGGGACCTTTGTCCGCCGGGCAAAGGTGGAGCGCTCGGTCAACAAGATCCTCAGTTTCACCCGCAACATGAGGGATGCCGGCTACTCGCCCGGCGCCAAGCTTCTTGATGCTCGGGCCGTGAGTGAGGGCTACAGTGCACAGTTGAACGGCCACGAGTACTCGATGCCGGGCCCGGTGTTCAAGATTCACAGGCTGCGCTTTGCCGACAGCATCCCGATGATGGTCGAGGTGCGTTACATATCTCTGTTGCTTTGCCCCGGCATCGAGAAGTACGATTTCGGCGGGTCGCTCTACGATATCTACGAACGCGATTACGGCCATCAGCTTACCGAGATCAACCAGGTGCTTTCGACGGCGATGATCGACTCGGCGCTGGCAAAGTTCTTCGACATTCGCGAGCCTGTCCCGGCTTTCAGAGTGGAGAGTGCCACGTTCTGCGGCAAGGGTATGGTCCTGGAGATGGAGGACTCGGTCTATCGCGGCGACAAGTACCGATTCGCGGTGAGAGCGTTGCCGTAGGGATTTCCCGGCGAACTGGAGAGGCGATACATGGCGGCGGATTTCAGGTTGGGGATTCAGAGCTACACGTTCCGAGCGTTCAAACAGCTTGAGCAGCTCACGGATGCCGTCGGGAGAGCCGGGCTCTCATATGTGGAGATCTGGCCCGGGCATTTGAGCTACGAACTCAGCGAAGAGGAGCAGGAGGCGGCCCTCTCCCATATCAAAGACGCGGGGCTTACCATCGACGGGTACGGGGCTGTGGATTTCAACGAGGACGAGCAGCAGAGCCGAAGGATTCTGTCGTTCGCGAAACGAGCCGGGCTCAGAACCCTTACGCTTGTCGGTACGGCTCCAGATGTTTTCGCGTCACTCACGAAGCTCTGCGACGAGTACGACATCAATGTCGCGCTGCACAATCACGGCAAACGTATCCGTTGGGGCACATCCGAGACGCTCAACGAGGCGTTTGCGGTTGCCTCGCCGCGGATAGGCCTGTGCCTGGATACGGCATGGTGTATCGACGCGGGTGAGAACCCGGTTGAGTGGCTTGAGCTGTTCGGCAACAGGCTCTACGGGGTCCACCTCAAGGACTTCGCCTACGACAACGGCGGGCGCCGCGACGTGATCGTAGGCAGGGGAGGGCTTGACCTGCCTGCGTTCATGCGGCGGCTCGAGCAACTCGGTTTTGACGGCTACATGTCGGTGGAATACGAGGGCGATGTGGACGATCCCCTGCCCTCTGCAATCGAGTGTGTGAACGAAATCAAGAGTGTCATCGAGGCGCTTTGAAAAAGGAGTGAGGGCGTGTATTCGAAGAAGTTTCTGCTGAGTCTGTATGAGACCGTGAACAAGATTCGCGTGTTCGAGACGGAGTGCGTCAAGCTCTACCGTCAGGGCCTCATCCGCGGGTACTACCACCCCTACCTCGGCGAGGAAGCCATTGCGGCGGGTGTGTGCGCCGCACTGGAGGAGAGAGACTACATCGTGAGCACGCATCGTGGCCATGGCCACTGTATCGCGCGCGGCGCCGAAATGAAGCGGTGGCTCGATGCACATCGCCGACGTGACCACGGGCAATATGGGAGCCAACGGGATTGTCGGCGGTGGTATTGCCATGGGAGTGGGTGCGGCGCTGGGCGCCAAGATCCGTGGCGAGGATCGCGTCGTGGTCGTGTTTTTCTCCGACGGGGCATCGAACAACGGAGTGTTCGCCGAATCGCTCAATCTCGCTGCCGTGTGGGAAGCTCCGGTTGTGTTCGTGCTCGAGAACAACCACTACGCTGTCTGCACGCCGGTGGAGAAATCGTGCAGGACCGACGACCTCTACAAGATCGGCGAAGGGTTCTCGGTCGACAGCCAGAAGCTCGACGGCAACGACGTTCTTGAGGTATACGAAGCCGCGCGGGAAGGCGTGGCAAAATGCCGCAAAGGCAAGG
>JBDGYW010001188.1:0-2392 GCA_039588935.1 Gemmatimonadota bacterium
CGAAAATCGATGTCGTGAGTACGCTGGCGCACGAGCTGGCCCACGTGTGGCAGTTTACCGCAGGTCGTTTGAACAACGACCGAGCGTTCGCCGAGGGTAGTTGCAACTACGCCGCGTATCTGGCCCTGCAGCACTACAAGGGGAAAACGGCCCAATACGCCGTTGCCAACCTCATAAACGACGAGAACGACATCTACGGAGACGGCTTCCGGCGGGTCAAACGTTACGCCGAAACCGAAGGCATCAACGTGTGGTTGGAACGCCTTCGGGACAAGGACGACCTTCCCAGCGGTTACTAATCTCAAAGCGCCATATCGGCAATATTTGTGCCCCCATCCCGGCGCCTGGCCTCTGGTCTCGGAGTCGGGTGAATTTCCCCTTCGCAGCGACGGGGAAAACGACCCACTCGTCGAAATCTTGACACCCAAAGAGACGTTAACGGCAGTGGAGTTCGCGAAGCGATATCAAATCCGTTGCAGACGCCTGCGGCCTGGTATATATTTCACCAATGTTGTTTTTTATCACGCTAATACGAGGAGGAGGATCGAGTTGTTGAACCGGGAAAGCGTCGAGCAGACGCTCAGAAACGTCAAGGACATACTCGGCGACGGCGATATCGTTGCGAACGGCCGGGTCGAGAAAATCACCGTCGACGAGGGCAGGGTGATGTTGACGTTGAATCTCCCCACCGACGACGACACCATCAAACGAGCCGTCGAGGACCACTGCCGTGCGGCGGTCAAGGCCGTGGAAGGCGTGGACGGTATCATGATCATGACCAAGGGGCCGGTGAAACCGGTCGATGCGCAAAAAGCCGCCGGTCCGCACACCGCCGACGACCCGTGGGCGGAAAGGGCGCCGATCCCAGGGGTCAAGCACATCATCGCGGTGTCGTCCGCCAAAGGCGGTGTGGGCAAGTCGACGGTTTGCGTCAATCTCGCGGTTGCGCTTCAGAAGCGGGGGGCAAGAGTCGGCATCCTCGATGCCGACGTATACGGCCCGAGTATCCACGTACTGCTCGACGTACACGAGTGGCCCAAGGAAAGTGAGAAGCGCGAAGTCGCGGCGGTCGAAAAGGACGGCCTCAAGCTGATGTCTCTGGGTTTTCTCATGGAAAAGGGGACCCCGGTTATCTGGCGTGGTCCCATGGTGGTGGGTGTGGTCAAGAAGTTCATCCAGGACGTTGACTGGGGTGAGCTGGACTATCTGATGATCGATCTGCCGCCGGGCACCGGCGATGCCCAGCTGACGCTGGTGCAGACGGTGCCGCTTACCGGATCCATTATTGTCACGACGTCCTCACAGCTCGCACTGGTCGATGCCGAGAAGGGACTTATGATGTTCCGCTCCGTCGATTCTCCGGTAATCGGTATGATCGAAAACATGAGCTACTTCGTCTGCCCGCACTGCGACGAGCGTACGGACATCTTTGGCCACGGCGCCGGACGGGCGCTGTGCGATCGATTGGAAACCGAGTTTCTGGGTGATCTGCCGCTCGATCCGGAGGTTCGTATCAGAGGCGACGCAGGTCAACCCATCGTGCAGATCGATGAGAATTCGTCGGTCACGAAGGGGTTTATGGAAATTGCGGACAAACTCATGAAAATGTATCCGGCGGGGTCATAGCGGAACGGTCGGCGATCGGCCCACCGAAGTCACAACACGCGACGGATGTGCTCGGTATGGGTGCAGCGGGCCAGACATCGAAGAAGTGAACATCGTGAGACGAGCGGTTCCGACGCTCTCCGGAAACGACAGTTTTCCGGAGAGCGGCATTGTTTTTACCAAGAGGTTGGAGTGTCTACTTCCGGCGTACTGAGAGAAAAAATTAAGAGGCTTGAGTTCCTGACCTCGGCGAGTCGGATGCTCAACGCCACGCTCGATCTGGATGAGCTGCTGCGGGTCATCATGAAGATCGTCAAGAACGCGTTGGACGTGCAAGCGGTCTCGCTATCGGTGGTGGACGAGGACCGTGAGAACCTGGTGTTCGAGCTGGCCAGGGGGCGGAGGGACAAGGCCATTCGGGGGCTCAAGATTCCCTTCGGCGAAGGGATCATGGGTCGGGTCGCCGAACACGGTAAACCGCTGGTGGTGAACGACACCAGCGAAGACGAGCGGATCTCACTCAATCTGGAAAAAAAGCTGGGACTAAGGCCGCACTCGATACTGGCGGTTCCGCTCAAGCGCCGAGGCCGGTTGATCGGCGTATTGGAAGCGATCAACCGCAAGGGGAAGAAACCGTTTACCGAAGAGGATCTCTCCCTGGGCATCACCTTGGGCGAACACATCGCCATCGCGTTGGCCAACGCCCGGCTCTTCGAACGGGCAGAGCGTTTGGGCCTCGAGTACTCGCTACTGGCGCAAGTGAGCGCGGACCTGGGAAAATCGCTCT
>JBDGYW010001189.1:0-2392 GCA_039588935.1 Gemmatimonadota bacterium
ATTCCTCCTCCAGTCGGCGCTTGATCTCCTTGCAGACAGCGGAACCAGACTTGTCATAGTGTCTGCATTCGATTGCCATAGCCTGCACGATCCGCAGCGCCCGCTCGTCTCGGCTGCGGAGGAGGGCGGCGAGGGCATTGACCCTACTATTTGAACCGTCGTCCTGATAGGGAAGGCCATCCCACTCCTCCAACCACTCCCGCGCCAGCGTCTCCAGATCACTCATCGACACACACGCATGCAGTGAAGTGGGAGATATCCTTACCGTTGTCGCACGTCCCCACGCTCAGCGGCGGGTAGTCAACGATGCGGTCATTGCCCGCCTTACAGATAAAGAAGTCGGCCCGACCTTCGGTCGCATTGAAGGAACCAAAGGCGCGACACTCGGTCTGAGGATCACCGGCCCCGGTCCAAGTGAGAGTAGTACCCTCAGTGGGGATAGAGTCGCAGGCATCATCGCAGTCCACAGGGCGCTGCTCCTGCTCGGTCTCAGTGGTAGTCCAGACAGTGTCGCACAGCTGCCAAGTGTGGATCGTGGTGATGGTGCGGTACTCAAAGCAGATCTCGGTGGTCGAACTAGCCCGTGGGTTGCGGTTCCACTCGCCCTCGATAACCTCGGTCTTGACCAGCGTAGGCTCTTCCTCGACGCACTCCTCACACTCAGGGCCAGTCTTGCCGGCCGGCAGGGTAAAGCGCAGCCCGCCACGGTAGTCATCGAAAGCCTGCGCAGGGTTGGGGCAGTCGCCCACGATAACGTCCACCTGAAGTGTCTCAGGAAAGCAAGTGTCGTTAGTATAGGGCAGGACAGTCTTCCCAGGCTTGACCCTGTACTGGAGGAGCAGCGGCTGGTTGTGATTCACAGTAGCGTCGTACAGGCAGGCCGTGTAGGTCTCGTCCGAGCTGATGTTGACTGTGCCAGTCCGGCCAATGTTCACGTCTGTATGTCCCGTGGGGTCAGGAGTCACCACCGCAGGGGTCTCAACCTGTTCCGCGGGAAGAGGAACAGTGGTGGTTTCCGGAACGGGAGACGGCCCGGTAGGGCTGCTACAACCAATGACAGACACGATAGCGAGAGCAGCAACCCCCGCCACGATCAGAACCTTCAAAAGCTTGTCAGTATTCATTCACTTCTCCTCCTTAAAGTAAGGTGCCCATTTGCCGATAACAGACTGCGCTATGCCAGCGTTTCCCACCATAGCCGTGACGATTCCCACCACAGTTCCGTCCTTCTTCAAGAGGCAACCGCCAGACGACCCGGCCTGAGTTTGCACGTCAATGATAACCGCAGAACCCTGGATGCGCACAACCTTCCCCTCGTAGAGTTTCTGGTTTGCGTAGTCCTCGTAGTCATACCCGACGGCGAAGATCTCATCCCCGGCCTTGGCGGGGACCTTGGAGATGGGGAAGTAGTGAACGAACTCGTCATGTCGGACATGCTGCACAACAGCCACGTCCCGCTCAACCCCAACGGAGATTGTGGACACAACCCCGCTGTTCCCAAAGGCATCTCCCCAGACAAGGTTCTGAGGAGCCTCTCCATCTTCGTTCCAGTGGGCCATTGCAACGTGCTTGGCTGTGTAGGCAATGGTCGGGCTGATGGGGCAGCCGTGCGCAACGCTGCTCTCCGACCACAACGTGGGCATGCGCCCCTTGATCATGGCTGGCTGCACGACAGTGATAGTCTCGGTCACAGTCACAGTAGGACCGCTGAACATCTTGTACGCCTCGACTCCCACCCACACAGCAGCCCACGCAGAAGCCACCACAAGGCCAATTTTTAGACTGGACTTCAAAACCCCCTTGAGTGTCATTCAACCCCCTTCTTGAGCCCAATCAGGCTCCAGCTATTCGAGATACCGGCCTTGGCCTTGAGGTAAGTCCCAGGGATTCGCCCACGCATGATACCCCACTTGCCAGGAAAAGTCACGATAAAAGAGAGCGCCGCGTCGAATTCCGCCTTCTTCCACTTCACGAAGTCCGGGCCAGCCCTCCATTCCTTATAGGTGATCTGCCCGTACTCAGCGATCCATTCGAGCCCAAACGACTTAACCGTCTCGGCGCGCTCAAGGTCCTTCTTCGTAGGTTTAATGGTTAGAGTGTCTTGCTCGTCTCCGAACTCGTCAATGATGGGCGAGCCATCGTAAGCGACCAACTTCCGCTTGCAGCAGCGTATGTTGATCCTGGCGTTCTCGGACGGCCGCTCCCTGAGCTTGTCCGCCACCATCACCAGCGGCTTGTCCGTGCTGTCTGCCTTCTTGTCCCTGACGCTCGCCTTCAACTCCCAGCTCACATCCACCGCGCCAAACAGCACACTCGACCCTCTCAAAGCCTTCTGTTTGTTCGCATGGTGGATGACGATCACGTCGGCCTCGTACGACTCCCGCATAATATC
>JBDGYW010001190.1:0-2391 GCA_039588935.1 Gemmatimonadota bacterium
GGAAGCTCGTGGACAATTGGATCGCGACGGCACGTTTGACGAGCTTGTCGAGGAGCAACGAGAGTTTTACCCCGATTTGTCCGAGGATGAAGTGTGGGAGTCAGTCACGGAAGGAGAGGCGTTTGGGGAGGCCCTAGATCAAGCAATGACGTCGCATCGGCAGTATCAAATATCGAAGTTTGCGGCCGACACCAGCTATCTCTTTCGCTACTCGCTGCCCTTTATCGCGTACGAGTTTTTCAGCCACTACATCGTAGATCACGCAGAGACTTGGGACCTGGACGAAAACCTTGCTCTCGCCGCGCTGTTCGGTCAGGTGTGGGCAATCCTTAGAGGTAGCGCGCACTCTACTGAACCGTCGTTCCCCGTCAATGCCATGAGCCAGGCAGCTCAGGACATCGTAAGCGTGACGAAAACAAATCTGGCCATTGAGGGCGACGCCAGCTTTCCCGACACTCCTGAGTTCATGCTCTACGTATGGCAACTACTTGAAGAATTCAACCAAGGAAATCAACGATGAACCGACTGGCCAAAAAACTGTCTTTCTTTTTTGAGCGGGTTCGCGTGTGGATGGGTGGGGAGAAAATGGACCCTGCCACCCGGGCCGTCATGAAGGAATTTGCGAAGCAACACGTGCTTATGAGGTCGGACGCAATGCGGGCGTCGTCGGAGGAGATCGCGGGACGCCTTGCAGAACTGGGGGTGTCCTACCGTTCGGCCGACGGGAAGGAGATGATCCGCGATACGGTTGCCGCGCTGGCCAGAGAGAATGAAGCCACCGGAAACATCCGCATCGGCTTTCACGTCGAACCCCGCGAACAAACGCGCAAGGGCCCACGAAAACCGATCAAGGCAACCTTTGCGCAACCCACCGCACCGCGCGCCAAACCCCAGGCCCCACGACCCCAAGCACCACCACCCCAAGCACCACCACCCCAACAACCAAGGACAAGGGGCGGGCAATGGGTGCCTACAAAACCAGAACCGAGTCCCTCGCAAAAAGATCAACTGCAACGCACGAACGATGAAGTGGACGCGTTTGAGAAGCTTCTTGAGCAAACATTGGAGTCTGGCTTTGACCCCAACCGCCACCCCTCTGATACCGAGGCTGACGTACGCCGGGATGTGGCATACGAAATCGCAAGAACCGCCGACGTCGAGAAAGATCTGCGCCTTCTGGCTACTGGCATCTCTACTTTAGATGCGACGGAGGCCGGTCGGGATGGGTATGTCCACGACGTGCTCGACATCACAGGCAGCATGGACGCGGCGTTGCTGTACACCGACGTAGTTCGCCGAAGCACCATCGACGACTCTCTTCCCGATGAAAAATGTGCGTGGAATGGAAAGTTCATCGCCCGGTTGCCGGGCGGTCGCGCGGACTACCACCCAGGCGTCGGCCCACCTCGATATGTACAAAGGGTGCCCTACTGGTCAGAGACCGATTTCAGCGAACGCGCACTCCGAGCACACGAAGAACGCAGGGTCGACTTCCTCGCGACGCGGCCCCTCGTCGTTGGCTACGACAACGTAGTCCGCGTTGGAGAGGGTGGTGCTGTGGAAGCCATGTCGGACAAGCACTATGAGACAACGGACCTTTACGGGTTTATCCCCGTGTACCCGGACGACGAGAGCGTGGATGCATATTGGGTCGTGAGGCTCAACTGGAAGGACGGACAACCTTTAGAGAGCCTCAATTACGTGTTGACGTGGTCACCCCTTCCTCTCAAAGCCGCCTTTGCCCTGGTGAACGTCGTCGGGAGTTGCTTCATCCCACCGGCAATGCTGTCACGAAAAGACCTCGAGTCTGGGGTAAACTGGGGGTGCAGGGGCCACTACCGCGACATGCGCCTACCTTGGTGGGGCGTGGATAGAGCTGAGGATGCCTCGTCGGCATGCAAAATCCCAAACGGATGGCGGTCTCTTTATGCGCTGTGCGATTGGGTATCCATTCTCGGTTCTGTCAACCAAGTCCCCGGAGCACCGGACTTGGAAGAGCTCGTGCCCGTCGACGCCAGGGCTCTTGTGGTGCAAGAGAGATCCAGACAAGGCCAGCCGTTGCGCGGTCTTGCGTACGGGTTGGAGCTCTACCTGGTGCGGCCCACTAGCGAGATGACGTTCGCGGACGCACTCGCGGCTCGCATTTTGGCGTGGCGCGAGTACCTGCAACCGATCGAACCCTACGCGCTCTTCGGAACGGTTGGTGACGAAGCCTTTGTCAATGACCCGCCCCCTGCGCAATCCTTTGATCTTGCCGAGCAGTTCTGCATGTTTAGCCCGTCGCTACCCGGCGTGCTGGCCGAGTCTCGATTTGGTGAAGTTGTGGGAGACACCTGACAATGGCAGATCTGCGCGAGATTTGCGGAGTATGCGCGACTATGGGAGCATGGT
>JBDGYW010001191.1:0-2707 GCA_039588935.1 Gemmatimonadota bacterium
AAATGAAGAGGAGAGAGTTCTTAAAGGGACTTGCCGGTGTCCTCGCTGCGGCTGCAGCACCGACGGCACTGGTCGGTCAGACGTTTAAGTGGAAGATCGTCCGTCGCCCCAGCGGAATCATCGCCGTCAACCCTGAGTGGCTGGCGGCGAAGTATGAGGTCATGTTTTTATTCGACCCGGCGCAGCTGCCTAACATCGTCCCGGCCAAGCCAAGGCAGAACGTGCATCCCATCGTATTCCAGCGTTTGCTCGGGGAGTCTATTCAGGACCGGGTAGCCCGGCTGGCTTTGGACAGAAGCTATAAGGGCTGCGAGATGATCCGTGACTCTATCCCGATAAGGCTCGACGGGGATATGAAGGCAATTCCGCCCTTCAAAAGTTTTTCTTGAGTTTTCCTCAGGATGGACGATAGTATGTTCCGGTTCCCGCATCGGTCATCCTCAACAGAAAGGTCGAGATGACGAACGAAGAGATTATGAAAATGGAGGCGGAGGTCCAGGGCATCACGCTCCGGCTGCAGGCCCTTACGCACCGCATGAACAACTGCGTTGCCGAGCCGGACAACGCCGACTACCTGGGCACCTTCGGCTGCAACGCCGCCAGTGCTGGCCGGTCTGCGAATCGTCTGGACGAAGCCATTGGCCGGGCACGGAACAAAGTCGTCTAAAGTTTTCCCAACCCTGACCGATAGTATTGGCATGAACGCAACGAAGCGAGACCGGAAAGAGATCAACAAGGCAGCCCGCAAGCTCGGCGGGGCTCTTCACGACCTGACCCAGGGCGGCTGCCTGCTGACCGATCACTTGCCCATCGTTGCCATCAGCAACCTCGTCGAGGAGCATGGCTTCAGCGCCGACAAGCTCGAGGGGATTTACTGCGGGCACAAGGGCCGGGTGAACGAGGACATCGGCGAGGGCAAGTTCATCACCATCACCTGGGATCGTGCCGGTGACCGGCAGCGGTTCGAGACCATCACCTACATATCGTAATGGAATATCCTCAAGCATTTCGAAGCTACCAACGCAAGGCCCGCCGAAAGCACCGCTGCTGCGAGTGCCTGGGATGGATCCGCAAGGGCGAGATCTACACCTACTGCTCCGGCATCTGGGACAACCATCCGGCCAGCTACAAGACTTGTCCCGACTGCACGTTGTTGCGGTTTCAAGTCGAGCTGTCGCTGGGGCGGCACGACTACGAGGACGGCATCTGCATCGGCGGGCTGCTGGAGTGGATCTGCGAGGCTCGGTCGACTGAGTTTGCGGACGGGATGGGCCAGATCATGCGGGCCAGAGGATCGAAGTGGAAACTGTGCGACTCGACGAGAAAGCTTTTCAAATTATGACTGACCTACAACTCACGACACTCGAGCGGCGTCTCGACATTGAAGTTCCCCTGGACGTCCTGCAAGGCGCTGTTCAATACCTCAACGACCAGCTGACTCCGGCCTGGGAGGCCCCTGGAGAGGCCCTGGTGCAGCACGCAGCGATCTGGCCGGAAGAGGGAGGCCAACACAAGCAAATCAATTTCAAGACGCCCTACGGGCATTACATCATCGCGGATCGCTTCCCGCTCGATCTTGTCTGGATCGTGCGAGCGGAGTCTGCCGCACTAACCGACCGACTGCTGGTATTCTACAGCATCGAAAACCAAAAATGGGAGTGGAGGAAACTGTGACGATGAACGACATAGAGCGACGCCTTTGGCAGGAGGTCAAAGTGATCGTGAAAAATCCGAAGCTACGATTGAAGGACATCCGCGAATGGACGTCCGGCAAACCAAAACAACTCGAGGGCGAGACGGTGATAAAGGTGAACGCCTACCAAATGGAGTGGAGCGTGGTCATCCTGAGCGACCTCGACAAACGAGAGGAGAGTCAAACATGAGTGACACAACTGGAATCAGAGAACGCATCGCGAAAGCGGCGTCCGTCGAAGAGGCCAAAGCCTTGCTCGAGGAGTTTCGCCAATTCGACTTCGCCTCGGCGAAGACGACGGCAGCGGTGCACAACACCTACAAGCGTCGGCTCAAGCAGCTGGCCACAACGAAGGAGGGCAAGTAAATGGCAGTCGTGATTGAGTCGAAGAAGAGACTCGGCAAGACGTTGATCACTCGGGTCAACAATCGCACGGAACGCAGAACGCTCCTGCCTAAATTGCTGGCGGCGCTGACGGAGCGCCTCATCTCGGACCTGAATCTGCAGGACGATGACTACGGCATTCGTATCGGCGAAGGGCTCGGCACCGAGATTTATTTGGTCCACGCCAGGGATATCATTCCCGGCAAGGTAGTGGATCAACTTGCGGAGTATGCCAGAGGTTTCAAGGACGCTCATGAATAGGGCGTTCATCACCGGCATCACCGGACAGGATGGGAGTTACCTCGCCGAGCTGCTACTCGAGAAGGGCTACGAAGTGCATGGGCTGGTCCGGCGTCAGTCGACCATCTCAACGCAGCGTGTCGATCATCTGCACGGCAGGCCGGATTTTCGGCTGCATTACGGTGACCTCACCGACGGCTCGAACCTCGCCCGGCTGTTGACTAAGATCGAGCCCAACGAGGTATACAACCTGGGCGCTCAGTCGCATGTTAGGGTATCGTTCGACTGCCCTGAGTATACCGCCGACGTCGTGGCGACCGGGACCATCAGGCTGCTCGAAGCGATACGTCTCGTGGGTCTGGAGAGCTCGACCCGTTACTATCAGGCCTC
>JBDGYW010001192.1:0-2383 GCA_039588935.1 Gemmatimonadota bacterium
TGACGTTCTCACCGAAGACGTAAAAGGTGGGCAGGACGAGAAGCGTAAGGAATGTCGAACTGATCAGCCCGCCCATCACCGCCCGTGCGAGTGGAAAGTACTGGCCGTTGCCGATGTGGGCGTTGCCCACGGCCAGGGGAAACAGTCCCAGGACGGTGGTGGCAGCCGTCATCACAATCGGCCGGAACCGTTCCCGGCCGCCCTCCATGACGGCGTCTTCCAGGGAGAGCCCCCGTTTTCGAAAGTTGTTGATGTGGTCGATGAGCACGATACCGTTGTTCACTACGACGCCAATCAAGATGACAACCCCGATCATCGCCATGATACCCATTTTGGTGCCCGTGCACACCATGATCAGAACGACTCCCACCGCTGCCAGCGGCAGACAAAGCATGATGACCAGCGGGTGGAGCAGCGATTCGAACAGCGCCGCCATCAACATGTAGACACACACGATGGCGAGCAGCGCGTTCGTTCCCATTTGCGACTGCTGCTGTTCCCGTTCGCGTATTCGGCTGCTGTACGACCAGTAGTACCCCACCGGATAATCGATAGAGTTCATAATAGCGGTGATCTGGGCCATGATCTCGGTGTTGTCTTCTCCCTCGTACATGCCCTGAACGGACACCGTCGTCATCTGGTTCTGGCGGTTTATGTCGCTCGCGCCTCGGGTTTCCTCGAAGCTCGCCACCGACCCCAGCGTGACCTCGCGGTCGTCTTGCATACCCACCAGGAGGTTCTGGAGGTTGTAAATCCCGACCTTGTCCGCGGGATCGAGCGAAATGATCATCGGCACCTCGCGCTCCTCGGTCTGGAACCGGTTGAGCTGTACGCCGCGGAACGTGAGGTTCATGACGCTGGCGATGCTCTCCGACGTGAGCGAAAACCTCGAAGTTTGCTCCCTGTCGAGCGAAATCTGTATTTGTTCTCTTCCCGTCTCGATGCTGGTCCTGACGTCCGTAAACTCTTCCAGGTACTCGAAGCGGCGCTTGACCTCCTCGGCCACCTCGTTGAGCGCTTGTTTGTCCTCGCCGAAGATGTTGACGGCGATGGTCTCCGCGCCGCCGGAACTCTGCCCGTCGTCTTCTCCCAATCGAATTCTAACGCCCGCCATCTCAGGGATCACTTCGCGTAGAATTTTGCGTTTCTCTTTGAGCTTCTTCTTGCCCAGATAATCGTCGTGGAAATATACCGTCGTTGCCGCGAAATTGTCCCTGTAGAAGCTGTAGACCGTTTTGAGATCCAGTTTTTCCTCATTATCGTATAGCGCTTTTTCGACGATCGCCACGTACTCGCGTGTCTGTTTGTATCCCAGGTTATCGGTGAATTCGTACCACATATAGATGCGCTTGATCAGGATCTCGGACTCCTCGTCCACTTCGAAGATCTTGAAGGCGACGCCGCCGCCGATGGTGATCGCCACCATGACCGGCACGAACACAAACAACGTCAGCTTGGGGTGACGAATGGTCGTCCATCGCAGGGTCTTGACGTACCGCTCGAGCATTTTGCCGAGAAACGCGGACGGTTTGATCTTCTTGGGCTTGAGGATGCGCGACGTCAGGAACGGTATCAATGTCAAAGAAATCAACAGTGAAAACAGGATTGCCACCGAAATTGTGATACCCACCGATGACAGCCAGACGAACAACGCATCCGTCGCCGACCCGAAGACAATCGGGGCGAAAACGATCACCGACGTCAGCGTCGCTGCCGTCACCGCGGTCGCCACCTCCCTGGCACCTATAATTGACGCCTGCCGGCTCTCTTCGCCCTTGGATTGGTGGCGGAATATCGATTCCAGCACCACGATGGCGTTGTCCACGAGCATCCCGATTCCCAGCATCAAGCCCATCATTGTGAGCATATTGAGCGACCGGCCGGTAAAGTACAGAAACGCCAGAGTACAGATGACGGAGAACGGGATTGCGATCGCCACGATAAGCGTCGTGGTCCAACGGCGCAGGAAGAAGTATAGAATCATGATCGCGAATAACCCGCCGATGAGTCCTGCTTGTCGCGTGCTGTGGAGCCCGTGCAGTATCTCTTCCGCCTGATCGAAGAACAACAATACGTTGATCCCCTCGAGCCTCGGGTCGCTGTTCATCTTGTCCATCGCGGCGTTCACCCGCCGAGCGACCTCGACGGTATTGGCGTTGCTCGCCTTCTGTATCCAGAACGCGATCGCTTTCTCGCCGTTGAGATAACGACCATACGTGACGGCCGGCTCGCCGTAATAGATGGTCGCAATGTCCTTGAGCTTCAGACCTTCGGCGTTGACGATGAGGTTTTCCACCTGGTCGAACGAGCGGAAGCTCCCCACCGAGCGGATGCTATAGCGGAGTCCGTCGGCGGTGATCTCGCCGGCGGACGCGCTCATGTT
>JBDGYW010001193.1:0-2383 GCA_039588935.1 Gemmatimonadota bacterium
ACGCGGAACTCCTCCGACACGCCAGCTACCCCAGCGGGGGCCGCAGGGGTGTTCCTCCGACACCGACGTCCGTACCTGCGGCCCTACGAATTCCGTGTGTGGAACCCGGCCCGCGTGCGTCTTTCCTGGAATCTTCTCGCGGGCCGGGCTTTTTGGAGGTGAGGGACTGAATGCGATTACCCTACGTACTGGAAAGTAAGCAGGCCATGCTCAACATGGGGTTGAACGCCTTCGCCATCTTCGCCATTGATCTCCTGGCGGAATCCTTTGCGGATGATCCAGATAAGTTCGGTGACAAGAACCTATTGTTGCGTGCGCTAGCACATAACGGCACCGAGGTGTGGATTGTCGTGACGAAAACACAACCGGTACCACAGGATTTCGAGAGCGGTGAGGTGACCGATGGCTGAAACCAAGGCCGAGCGGGTGGCGAAGCGCATACACCGCGAGTTTTTTGCTGGGGGCCGGTCGCTCGTCGAGCACATCACTAGCGTCCTGACCGAAGAATATGGTCCCGACCCAGGCGACCGCATGGGCGGATGCGACTACGCGCCAGGCATCGAGGACGTGGAGGACCGGGAACCATGAAGAAAGCCATTCTCATCGCTGTCGCTACCTTCGTGACGGGCTACATCGGCGGGGTGATCACGGCCGAATACGTGAGCCCGCCGTGGACTGAGGAAGCCCTAGCCGCCGAGACGAAGCTGGAGGCCTGCGAGGCAGAGATCGGCATCATGGAGAAGCTGCTCGCCGCCAAGATGGACAGCCTGGCCGAGTGCGACGCCATCCTGAAGAACGCCCTGATGGACTGCGGCGCGCAGGCCGAGGCGAAAGCGCGGCGGATTGAGCGGGAGAGTTTGGAGGCGGAGTGAAATTTGAGGATCTCTATCCAAAGGGTGGCTGGACCGTGCTCGGCCTCACGCTTCAAATCACTGCATTGATCGTCGTAATTGCAGCTGTCGCATATGTGGGGCTGTCATCATGACGCCGCCCGTCACGGCGGCGGAGGTCGCGGAAATGCTATCGGAGACAGAACGGTATGCCAATGGCACATACTGATAGGCCGCCTCGCCCGAGCGCTGCAGGAGGCGATGACAGTGCTCGACGATCTTCTGGACGTTATACCTCAGGCCGATCAGACAGACTTTTCTGCGTGCGGTGAAGCATCGAGGATGATACATCGATGGGAGATGGAGCCGATTGGAGAAAAGAAACCCCACGGAAAGGAACCATGCGCACACGAGCGCTTGAATGAAGACGGCATCTGTAGATCGTGCGGCGCTGACAAGCGCGGGATCGGATAACCGTCGCGCTAGGGAAAGGAATCATGAGCACCAAGGCACTAGAGAAACAGGCCGAACAGACGATCACCCAGAGTATTGCCATCCATCGGCCGACGATCAAGGCAGTTCTCGGAAAGGAGATTGACGAGAAGCGCTGGCTGCGGTTGATCCTCGGCGAACTCCGCAGGAATCCGGGCATTGCTGAATGCAATCCGGACTCCATTGTCAACGCAGTATTGATTGCCGCTTCCATGCAGGTGGAGATCGGTCCCGAGAAATCATACCTCATCCCTTTCGGCCCGGAATGTACATTGATCATCGATTACCGGCAGAAGGTCGATCTCGCTCGACGCAGCGGACTTGTACGCGGTGTTCACGCGGACGTTGTCTGCGAGAACGATGAGTTTGACTTGCACATCGACGGTCACGGGGAAGTGGTCCACTTTCGCCACAAGCCGGCATTGCTCGAACTGCGACAGGGAAGGCAGACGCCAGTAGAACGGGGCGCACCGGTCCTGGCCTACGCGATTGCAGGCTACACCGATGGTGAGATGCCACAATTTGCGTATCTGACCAAACAGAAGCTTGATGCTCTCCGCGACAAAGCCCTTCAGAAGACGCGGAAGAAAGAGCGAAGTCCCTGGTCTACGCACGAGGAAGAAATGCAGATCAAGAGTGCGCTACGTAAGCTCTGCAAGCTGTTGCCTCACGAGAAGTCGCTGGCGCTCTCGCAGGAAGTCGACATTGCGGCTGAAGGCGGAGGGCCGATGCCCAGTGTGATTGAGATCGATCCTGGTCGGGAGCCAA
This sequence comes from Gemmatimonadota bacterium, assembly GCA_039588935.1. Classification (GTDB taxonomy): domain Bacteria; phylum Gemmatimonadota; class Gemmatimonadetes; order Gemmatimonadales; family GWC2-71-9; genus JBDGYW01. The sequence continues at coordinate 2,091 of JBDGYW010001193.1, forward strand.
TCAACGTCGGCAGCCACGAAGAGCGAGAGAAGGTTCTCAACAAGAAACTTCAGGACGCTAAAGCGACCGAAAAGAAACTGGCTGCTGGAAAGCCCAGTGGGAAGCAGCCGAGTCCCGAGGAGCCCAAGCCCGAGCCCGCAGGCGAACCCGCTGCGATGACCGAGGAACAGATGCAGGCTGACCAAGCGGCGCAGGACGCAGGGAGCGAGAAGAAGTCTAAAGCCAACCCGTTTGGCAGGAGGTCACAATGAGCGAGCGACGGATCAAGTCCGTCCTAATCGAGAACTTCAAGG
>JBDGYW010001194.1:0-2379 GCA_039588935.1 Gemmatimonadota bacterium
CAAGGGTGTGATGAATGCACACCGCGGTATCTGCAACCGATTGCTTTGGATGCAGGACAGGTACAAGTTGACGTCGGAAGACACAGTGCTTCAGAAGACGCCCTACAGTTTTGACGTGTCGGTCTGGGAGTTCTTCTGGCCTTTGATGACGGGTGCGCGGCTGGTGCTGGCCCGCCCGGGAGGACACAGGGACCCCACATATTTGGCCAAGCTCATCGCCGCGCAACGTGTCACTGTTCTCCATTTCGTTCCGTCGATGCTGCAGACCTTTCTCGATGAACCCAGCCTCGAGGAGAACTGTCGGTCGCTACGTCACGTGATTTGTAGTGGGGAAGCACTTACGGTCGAGCTACAGAACAGATTCTTCGCGCGCCTCGATGCTGAGCTGCATAATCTTTACGGACCAACGGAAGCCGCCGTTGATGTGACTCACTGGACATGCCAACGTGGCGGCACCGAGCGAGTCGTACCCATAGGACATCCCGTAGCCAACACGCAGATCCACATACTAGACGATCAGTTGGAGCCGCTGCCCATCGGTACTGCCGGGGAATTACACATCGGCGGTGTGCAGGTGGCGATGGGCTATCTAAACCGTCCCGACCTGACGGCCGATCGATTCATTCCTGATCCGTTCACCGAAGATCCAAACGCACAGCTCTACAAAACAGGAGACTTGGCACGTTATCGACCCGATGGAGCAATTGAGTTCCTAGGGCGGCTTGACCATCAGGTAAAGGTGCGTGGCTTTCGAGTCGAACTCGGGGAGATCGAAGCCGAACTCGAGCTGCACACCGAGGTGAAGCAGTGTGTCGTGATGGCTCGTGAGGATCGGCCCGGCATTCAACGATTGGTGGCATACCTCGTTGGCCGCCCATCAACGACCCTTTCGTCCGGCGATCTGCGTAGATACCTCGAGGCAAAACTCCCTGACTACATGATGCCGTCCGCATATGTCTTCCTGGAGACATTTCCTTTGACACCTAACGGGAAGGTGGATCGGCGCGCCTTGCCGGCCCCCTTCAACAAGCGCCCAGAACTAGATCAGAACTTCGTCGCTGCGCGGGACGAGCTGGAGAAGTTTCTCGTGGACGTCTGGTGCCAGATCCTCGATCTCGACCGTGTTGGGATACACGACCGATTCTTCGAACTCGGTGGCGACTCACTTCAGGCGGCCCAATTCGTGAACCGGTTGCAGAAGGAGCTCGGCGAGTTCATTTACGTCGTGACGGTTTTCGATGCACCCTCGGTTGGCGAGTACGCAGCGTTCTTAAAGAAGGATTACGCGCATGCAGTCGCAAGCCGCTTCGAACTGAGCGGACCTGCAAGCCAACACCAGCCCGCTACGACCGTACCTGACCAACCTCGGCGGCCCCAGATAGACGAAGACGACGTCAGGCGGATGCACGAGTGTATCCCTCGTTTTGTTCATCCGGTGCGCGAAGCGCACCGTGAAACACAAAAGAACCCACCGGCCATGTTTGTCCTTGCGCCACCGCGGTCAGGGACCACTTTGCTTCGCGTGATGCTCGCCGGTCATCCTGACTTGTTCGCGGCGGCTGAATTGCAGCTACTTGTATTCACCACGCTAGAGGAACGGCGAACGGCCTTCTCCGGAAAGCACGCACTGTGGCTCGAAGGTACGATTCGGGCAATCATGGAGATCAACGGCTGCAATGCCGAAGAGGCAAAGGCAGTGATGGAAGAACACGAGCGCAAGGGTGCTTCCTCGAAGCAGTTCTATAGCCAATTGCAGGAATGGGTCGGTGACAAGATCTTGGTTGACAAGTCGCCGTCCTACGTTCTGGATCCTGATGCGTTGGTGAAAGCAGAAGTCGATTTTGAGAACGCGCTGTATATCCATCTAGTGCGGCATCCATACGCTATGGTGCGCTCGTTCGAGCGTTATCACATGGACCAGGTCCTGTACCTCGAGCCACATCCGTTTACCGCCCGACAGCTTGGTGAGTTGGTGTGGTTGATCAGTCATCGGAACACGCTCGAGTTCCTCCGGCACGTGCCCGAACACCGTTTCTACCGAATGCAGTTCGAGAGACTGGTAGTGCAGCCCGAGGTCGAAATGCAGCGCCTGTTTGACACGCTCGGCCTCCAGTTTCATCCCAGTGTCTTGACACCCTACGACGACGTAAACAACAAGATGACAGACGGCATCTATGCCGACTCGACACCGATGGGTGATACGAGGTTCCTCGAGCGGAGCAAGATCGATCCGAAGATGGCGGATGGCTGGAAAGGTGTCCTGACGGACAATTTCCTGAGCGACCTCACGTGGGAGACGGCTGTCGACCTCGGATATGACGGACCACCATCCGAGCAGGAGATCGATCGTACTCGCATTCGTGCAGACCTTCGGGAGAG
>JBDGYW010001195.1:0-2374 GCA_039588935.1 Gemmatimonadota bacterium
CGGGCGTCGCTGGGGAGCCTCACACGCTGGAGAAACATGGAGGGTGACTTGGGAGACGAAGCTGGTCGAAGAATCCGGAGCCTACGACATAATACACGACCCGGTTCTCGTGAAGCAGCCGCCGGGAGGCCCGGAGACGGAATACGATTATCGATTCGAGGGCCTCAGAGAATTCGTTGAAGCGCGTGACCCCGAGTGCATTGCCCTGAATTTCAAGTTCGAGCTGGGACCGTATCCGACCACCACGAGAGCGGAAGACGGTCTTTCGTTTACGGATTACCTCCTGTTGACCGAAGAGCTGGGTGATAAATACGCCAACAGGATCGTCTCGTCCGAATATGTGATGATGGACTACATCGCCAGAAAGGTCCCGAGTGAGATTGAACTGCTCAGTAAGCTGCGGGACGACGAGGATGAACGCGTGAACGCAGCTTTCGCCGCAATCGTGCCTGGTGTAACCAAGAATCGCGATGTGGGAATGACTGTCTTTCGCCGCAGAGGTACGGGAGTTTCACAGAGGGGACGAACTCGTGGCCATGAAAACGTCGTGATCCAGGGCGGCGACATCGTTGCGGCGCCGAGCCAAGGAACATACGCCTACGTGTTGCGTGAGGGAGAGACTGAACCGCCTCCGGATATCCAGAAGCTCTGGGCAGAGTATCGAAAGATCGATGCGATTCTGTCAGAAGCCATCAGGGTGGGGCTCACGCCTCGTGAGATAGTCGAGAACTACTCGGCGAAGTTCGAAGAGGAGGGGATAATACTCAGGGACGTACAGTTGCACCTGTTTACGCCGAGGAACGATTTCTCCGCATATTCCGAAGGGTACGATCCTGAAAAGACCCACCTCAATATCGACTGCCATGCCATGGGGAAAGGAGCGCGGGAGAGGAAGTTCGAGAACTACTTCGGCCCCAGGATCGGCTCCAACGGTCCCGAGTGGATGTGGGACATACCGCTCCCGCCCAATCACCACTTTGTCCTGGAATATTTCATCTATGTGCCGTGGCCTTCCGGCGATTTCGAAGACCAATATCTATTCTGGTGGGATCACGAGCAGGCGCTTGCCACCGAAAGTGGAGTTGAATACTTGTCGCCACCGCAAGAGGAACTCTATCTGATTAGATGAGGTGTCAATCCGAGTCTACCCAGGCTCTTCCCGGCCCGCTTGAATATCGTGTGCCCTCAAAAGCCGTTACGCGGCCGAGCCCTCACTCGTACCGCAACGCGTGCAGCGGGTCCACCCGGCTTGCCCGCCGCGCGGGAAGGTAGCTTGCGCACGCTGCCACCACGACTAGGATGGCTACGACGCCCGCATACGTCAGCGGGTCCACCGCATCCATACCGTAGAGCAGACTCGCTAGTGCCCTGGTGAGGGCGAACGCGCCCACGATCCCTGCGACGACGCCGAGCAGCACCGGCACCATGGCCTGCCGCACCACCATGGCTCTCACGTTCGTGCTATCCGCCCCCAGGGCCATGCGCACACCGACTTCGCGCGTCCTCCGGCTCACCGAGTGGGCGACGACGCCGTACAACCCCACGACAGCCAGGGCCAGCGCGACCGCGGAAAACACACCGACCAGCAGCAGGTAGAACCGGGGCCGGGAAAGAGTGGCTGAGTGGAGCCCATCGAGAGTGTCGAACTCCAGTATGAAGCCGTCGAGCAAGTCAGAATACGTGGTCCGGACGGCGTCGACCAAGCTCCGTGGGTTCATTGACGTGCGGACCAGCAAGTCTCCGCCCAACCTCGACGTATAAACGACGGCCTTGGGGTCGACCATGGAGTTGAATGGAAGATCATCAACGCCGCGATCGTCCACATCGCCGACGACACCGATGATTGTCAGGTCACAACACTCCCAGAACCCAATGTTCTCGCCGATTGGGTCCTCGCCCGGCCAATGGGTGCGAGCAAGTGTCTGGCTCACTACCACATCGTTTCCGGGTTCCTGGGATTGGTCCCGCCCCGAGAACACTTCTCCTCGCAGCAATGGGATGTCCATCGCCCGGAAGTAGCCCGGGCCGACCTCGGCACGCCTGGTGTGGCGTCTCTCATCAGGGCTACCGTCGATTTGCAGCGGTAGAAACCCTACGTCTCCCTGCAGCGGCAGTGACGCGGTGGTCGTGGCGTCCACGACCCCGGGCAGTCCGCGCACGCGATCCAGGATCTCGCGGAAGAGTACGGATCGTGCGCGCGTGCGGGCTTCATACTCAGGATTGCCCGGCATCACGGTGCCGAGGATGGAGTGGTGATCTCCAGCATGCACTCTCGAAATCAGGACATGGGAAGGATCGTATCCTCGTTCCACGTTGCTAAGCCTCATGAAGCTCTTCATCAGGAGGCCGCTGCCAATCAACAGCACTACCGCGA
>JBDGYW010001196.1:0-2374 GCA_039588935.1 Gemmatimonadota bacterium
GACATCCACCCATCATCCGGACCACGACGATTCCATCCTGCACATCGATCAACTCGACGCTGCCGCCATGGCTGCCTAGGGCCGGGTTGATGTGCGTCTGGAACATCTGGTCAACGAGATTGAACGTGACATCGTCGGCTTTGGGAGCCGCAGACGCCTCGTCCGCAGTTTGATTTGGCTGTTCATTCATGATATTCACCGCCTTGTATACTCCAGGCTCAATTGTGGTCCAGTCAGGCGCATCGTCACCCTTCACTGCAGTGACCTCATTTCCAAATATCTCAACTACCCGAATCCCAGGAACTTCCAGCAGCGCTGCAGCGACCGGTGAGTCTGACGCCTCCGCCTGAGAAGTGTACTTCTGACCGATAAAATCGCCGACGGAACGGCTCAGGACAAACTTGGCCGTATTGTCATCGATCGGCTCAATCTGCATTTCGATTGGTATACCCATGATAGTAGAATTGTAGTGACTAATTGACCAATAAGACAGTGGGCAGAGTTGCAGGGTTGCAGAGCGGCAGGTTCATCCGTCCTGCAACTCTGCGCCTCTGAATCTCTGCCCCTTCGCGTCCCTGCATCTCTGCCCCTCTGCGCCTCAGGCAAGCACCTCCCTCACCTCACCAACTACCCATTTCAGCGTCTCCTTCTCGATCACCAAAGGAGGGGCAAACCTGATTACTTGCTCGTGAGTTTCCTTGGCCAGGATGCCGCGTGCCTGCAATTCCTCGCAGAACGGTCTGGCCGGGCCGCTCTCGTCACGAACGACAACTCCGACGAACAAGCCTCGGCCCCTCACTTCGGACACATGCGGTGAGTCGATCTTCCTGAGTTCATCCATGAACCAAGCGCCTAACTCGTTGGATCGCTCAACCAGCCCCTCGTCGACGATCACACTCAGGGCCGCCATTGCGATCGCCGCGCCCAACGGATTTCCACCAAACGTGGACCCGTGATCGCCGGGCGAGAACACACCCATCACCTCATCGTCGGCGATTGCCGCGGATACCGGGTAGAGGCCGCCACTCAACGCCTTGCCCACGATGAGCATGTCGGGATGTACATCCTCCCAATCACACGCGAACAGCTTCCCGGTCCGACCTAGCCCTGTTTGGATCTCGTCGGCAACAAACAGAACCTGGTTGTCCTTGCAGAGCTTTGAGGTTTCCCGTAGGAACCCATCAGGAGGCAGAATAACGCCACCTTCGCCTTGGATTGGCTCAACCAGGAACGCAGCCGTGTTCGATGTAATAGCCGCTTCGAGCGCCGCGACGTCGCCGTAAGGTATAGCCACGAATCCAGGCGTCAGAGGACCAAATCCGTCGCGGTACGCTTCTTCCGTCGAAAACGAAACGACCGTCGTGGTCCGACCGTGGAAGTTGTTTTCGCAGACAATGATCTCAGCTTTGTCCTGAGGAATCCCCTTGACCCTGTAACCCCAGCGACGGGCAGCCTTGATGGCAGTCTCAACCGCTTCAGCGCCGGTGTTCATCGGGAGGGCTTTCGTGTAGCCGGTCAGCTCGCAAAGCTGACGCAAGAACGGGCCCATCATGTCGTTGTGGAACGCCCTGGAGGTGAGCGTCAGTCGGTCGAGTTGCTGTTTTGCCGCATCGACGATCTTGGGATGACGATGACCTTGGTTTACCGCTGAATAGGCGGCGAGACAGTCCAGGTATTTGTTCCCTTCCACGTCCCAAACCCACACACCCTCGCCTCGTTCCAAAACCACCGGCAGCGGATGGTAGTTGTGCGCGCTGAATTGATCGGCTTCGGTCAGATATTCCTTTGTACTCGGCATACTGTGTTTGCTCTCTTGAATGTGGTGATCGGTTTGACTATGGAACGACCGGCAACGCACCAGCGTTTCCCAATGTCCTCCGCCGCGTCGTCACGCCTCCGCATGTTCATTCTCGTCTCTTGCAGCCGTCGTGACGAGACACTTTCTTTTGTCGATCAAGGGCCGACCTCCGCCCAGCAAAATGGGCCAGCGGCCCGTAACAAGCTACACATATCACCGCGTTTCTCTATAGGGGGATCGGAAATGAAGATCCGGGCTTTTGTCTCGAGGCTCATCGTGCTTCTGGTCACACTGTCATCGGTTGGGTTTGGCAGTGTGGCAGGGCAGGTCGATGTCTCGATGTTGAGCGAAATGAAGGCGCGAAGCATCGGCCCTGCAGGCATGAGCGGGCGGATCGGCGCCATCAACGCCGTAACATCTGACCCCAACATCATCTACGTCGGCGCGGCCACCGGAGGTCTCTGGAAATCGGTGAGCGGCGGGGCCGAGTGGGAACCGCTGACGGACGACCTGATGACTCCATCTATCGGTGCGATTGCGATATTCCAGGACGCGCCTGACATCGTCTGGATCGGA
>JBDGYW010001197.1:0-2373 GCA_039588935.1 Gemmatimonadota bacterium
GACGCGGCCCATCCCAGCAACACCAATGTACTCCATCGGTTCGGGCTCACCGGCGGCGATCAAGGCGTTTCTCAAAGGCGAGAGGCACTACCGTCAGTCCGACTGGGATTCGGCGAAGGTGTACTATGAGCAGGCCATCGGCATAGACAGCACCTTCGCGCTGGCACACCGTCGGATGGGCATAGTGCTCGGGTGGGATGCGTTGGAGTTTGGTAGGGGATCAGACGAATCGGCTTTCCACCATTTGTTGGCATCGAAACTCAGTGCCGGGCTTGCCCCACGCGAAAGCCTCCTCATAGCTGCGGACTCGTTATTCGCCTCAATGACTTCGTTCTCTGGAGATTCCACGTCCTGGCCGCTCATCGGCGGGCTCTTTTCCACCCTCGAGGACGGGGTGGAACGCTACCCCAAAGATCCGGAAATGTGGAACGAACTCGGCGAAGCCCGATTCCACTTCGGTCAGAGTGTGGGCGCTACTCATGAGGAAACGAGGTTGGCTTTTGCGCGCGCCATCGAACTCGACTCGGGCTATGCCCCGGCATATCCGCACAGCCTCGCGCTCTCGCTGATGCTTGACGGACCTGAGGCGGCTCGGCGTACGGCTGCGCAATTCCTGACGGTGACCCGCACAGGATACGAAGCGGATGCCGCCCGGTTGTTCTCGGCACTCCTGGACAAGGAGACGGCTGGATCGGACGACGTTCAGCAGATGCTCGACACCCTATCCGCCGATGCCCTCTTCGGAGCCGGCAGGTTCCTCGTACGGTATCCTGATTCGGCAGAAGCCGCCATTCGCGTCGCACGGGCTCGAATGGAACGAGATTCTTCAACGAGCGAACTCCGTCAATCGCTTGCCTTTCGTGGCCACCTGCGTGAAGCCCATGATGTGTTGTCCCGCGGCAATTGGCGAGCACCCACTCTCGGCAATTTCCGCTCACAGGGGAGCTTTGGCGATATGGCCGAGTTTGGTGCGTTTCCAGATGATTTCGTAGAAGCTGTGCTCAGCCAGTGGCTCGAATTGGGGTGGGTTCCTGGCGCATCTTCTGGAATTCGCTGGTGGGCGGCGAGACAGGACACCGCCGCATTGATCCGCTACACCCACATGGTCGATTCACTGCTCGGTCCTCCGGTGCAGTTTCAGGAGGATGTGATTGGCCTTGTCCGCTGGCATCTTAGAATCGGCCGAGCCCATCTCACACTCGCACGGGGCGACACGGCGGGCACGCTGCGGCAATTCGAGGCGATTCGTCCGTGGCCGGGAGTATTCTCCATACATTCCCTTCGACTTACGCGCGCACAACTCCTCGCGGCCACCGGCAGAGATGCCGAAGCTGCCGAGATCCTCGAGCAGATGTCTCAGCTAGAGTCTGCGCCGACGCCGCTCGATGTAATCTGGACACTCGAACGCGCCCGCGTGAACGAACGGCTCGGGAAACATGACATCGCGATCCGCGATTACTCCTACGTAATGGACGTGTGGCGGTTCGCGGATGACATTTTGCAGCCATTCGTAGACGAGGCTCGAACTGCCGTAGAGCGCTTGGCGGGGGAGCCGAGGGGGTGAGGGGCGCCCAACACTCCCTCCTCATCGTAGATGATGACGAACGCATCCGTGTTTCGCTGTCCACGGCGCTTGCCAGCGAGCGGTTAGACGTCCGAGTCTCCGACAGTGCCGAACAGGCGGTTAGCGCGCTGGCCGCCAAGAAGGCAGAGGTGGTGCTGGCCGACGTGCGTATGCCGGGTATGGACGGACTGGAACTCTTGCGTCTGTTGCGCGAGCGGATCCCCGACGTTGACGTGATCCTGATGACGGCCTACGAAGATCTTCCCACCGTCGCGAAAGCCATGGGTGCCGGTGCCGTCGAGTTCCTGGTCAAACCGCTCGACCTGCATCAATTGAGAAGGGTGCTCGAATCCGTGCTCCGCGACCGCGAGACGCGAACACATTCACGGCCAGCCGAGCAGAGATCCGCCGAACCCGACGTGCAACTCATCGGCCGCCACCCGAGCATGGTGGAAATCTTCAAGATCGTAGGGCGGGTTGCGCAGACGAACACCACGGTTGTCATCCGAGGTGAGAGTGGCACCGGCAAAGAGCTGATCGCGCGCGCCATCCATGCCGGCTCGGTACGCGCGGGTGAACCGTTCGTGGCGGTGAACTGTACGGCCTTACCCGCGACACTGCTCGAGTCCGAACTCTTTGGCCACGTACGCGGAGCGTTCACTGGCGCGTCCGCCGATCGGAAAGGCCGCTTCGCGATGGCTGGCCGTGGCACGATCTTCCTCGACGAAATCGGCGACACGTCACTGGATTTCCAAGCAAAGCTTCTCCGCGTGTTGCAGGAGCGGGAGTACTTCCCGGTAGGTGCAGAG
>JBDGYW010001198.1:0-2373 GCA_039588935.1 Gemmatimonadota bacterium
CCGCTCCCTCGTCCACCACCTCTTGGTCGTCGTCGATAAGCAGCCACTTCCAAAATTTGTGCATGATTAGCCCTCCGTTTCCAATAACTGAGCATTTCACGTCTCCTATTTGGGCCGGTTGTGATACGCAATCCAGCCGACGTTTGCGAAGGCAATCGCAGCTTCCGTCGCGCCCATGCGTTGCTCTGGGGTTAGGTCGCCCGGTTCGGAAAATACGAACAGGGCATAGGCCGCGCAGTGAGCGGGTGTGATCTCCTCGCACATCGAGGCAAATAACTCCTTACCGGCTTGGGACACGCGCCGCTGCCTCGGTTTCCGTTTCGGGGTTCCTGTCGCTTTGGTTCGTGGTTTCTTTTTGGTCATAGTTTAGTTCTCCGTTTCTCTCAGGTCCTTGGTCCGTACCTCGATACCGACTGCCCGTAACCTGTTTATGAGTTCCGCCACCTTCTCGGGCGAGGGCTCGGGTAATTGCACCGACTTGGGACGGGAGTTGCGCCCGATCCAGACGTGTTCGGGATCAGTCTCGATGAGCATCTGCACGAACCAATCTGTTTCAAAGTTCATCACCGGTTCGATGGTGATGTACTTTCGCGGGTGGTCGAGCGCCGTGAATTGCCTGTATCGCTCCCGGGGCAGTGGAGCCAACGACACCTCCCGGTAGCCCTGCGTTCGGTTCGTTTCCAGCGTCGTGCCGAGGATGATGCAATTCGGCAGCCCGGGAATGAACTGCTCGAAATACTCCGGTCGCTTCGATTGAAGGTAGTACGTCGTGTTGGGGTGCGTGAGGCTGTGCCACATGACAGCCCTGACAATCTCCCATGTGAACTTCGGCGGGCAAAACGAGATATCCCCAACGCCGCACACGAAAACAATCTCGCTGTTCGGGATCTTGAACAGCCGCTCGGGGTGGCAGTGAGGCGTGAACTCGGCGCACTTTGTGCAGCGGTGCGCCTGCCGTTTGGCTTGGGCCTGGAATGATGGGACGCAATAAGTACATCGAAATTCGCAACCGCGAAACGGATTCCACGTTTTGGCCCCGGCATACATTCTACTGGTCATTTCCCAAGCTCCTCTAAGGTAATCTCCTCCACCTTCGGCACCCACTTCATGGCCTTGCCCCCCCGCTTTATTTTCTGCTTTCCCCAGCTCCATATCTCGATCTTCCCCCCGCAGCGCAACCACTCCATCGCCATCTCGGTGCAGTCTTCAAGGATCTTCCGGCGGTGCGCGGCATGTCCCGAGCGAGCACAGCACTGGACGCCGACGAAGCCACGGCCGGGGTCCAACACCAGAACATCGACGAAACCGAAGAGGTCTTGCCGAATGCCGACTGGGCCGACGTGCGGATTCCACTTTTCGACAACAGCGCAGGTCGCGCCCTCGTGGCGTAGACAACGCATGGTTCGCTGTGTGGGGCTAGTTTTGGCCACCGTCTGTCTCCTTCGCCGCTTGGGCGGCTTCGCGGGTGCTGTAGACTTCCTCTGGCAGTATGGCCCACCACTCATCACCATTTCCGTCCCGCAAGAACGCCTCGTAGTTGTCTCCGTCGTAGGACAGTGTAACACAAACAACCCCCGCGTCCTTATGCGTCGTGCCATGTGGGTGCGAACGGAAGTAGCAATTCATCCCTGGCACCACCGGCACACCGTCCGCCGTCTTGGGCAGTTTGTCGACGATGGCTTGGAGGCGCTTGACCTCGGCCTCACATTCCTGGAGTGCAGCCGGATACCGCCGCAACTCTTCGACTGCGAGTCGCAGTTCGTCGAGGCTCATGTCAAAAATGTTCATGCGTGTTCTCCTCCTTCGCCGCTTGGGCGGCTTCATACTGAGCCATCCACGTCGGCACATCGCGCGGACCATCGAGCCCTCCGATGTCCAGGTACGCCAAGAGAGCATCATCCACCGCCGAACGTGTATGAATCGTGCCTCGTTGAATCGCTTGGGCGCATGCGTAGGCCAGGCGGTCGGCCGCTCGCAGACGGAACGGGTTGTCTACGAAGCGGTCTATCGCGTCATTCCATCCGCGCTCATAGCTTGTCGCCATCTCACCCCTCCTTCCTCGCCGCTTGGGCAAGCTGGTCACGCTCACGTAGCAAATCGCACACTTCCCGCATCATCTTCTTGTTGTCCTTGTTGTTCCACACAAACGTCGCCTGCTTCGCGCTCAGTCTGTGAACGTAGCCGAGATGGTGGATCATCCTGGGCGGAGACTTGCCGCACAATGGGCATTTCATAGTCTCACTTCTCCTTCGCCGCCTCGGCGGCCTGTTCAAGATTCCAGTGCTCGGCACAGACGTAACTCCACTCGTCAGTCCCAGACAATCGGTAGGCGACAGTCGCCGGTTCGCCGCAAGCTGTGAGCATTGCGTTAAT
>JBDGYW010001199.1:0-2370 GCA_039588935.1 Gemmatimonadota bacterium
TGGGTGTCGCTCGCGATGCCTTCCTTGATGACACCGAGTGCATCGCTGTTGCGACCGGTCGAGTGGTAACAATCGGCGAGGGGGCCATACAAATCGTTCATGTCGCCACCAAGTTCGTTCACACTCTCGAATGACGCGCGGGCCTTCTTCTTGTCACCAAGCTGGTAGTGGGCGACACCAAGATTGCGGTGCGCCTTGACATTATCGGGCTCGCGTGCCGTCAGCGCCGTCAGCGGCTCGATCGCCGCCTTGTAGTTTTTGTCTTTTATGTAGAAGACACCGAGCTTGCCGAGCGCTTCGGTATTGTCCGGCTCGACCTCGATGGTTTTGAGAAGCAGCGTCTCTACCTCACCGGTGAAACCGCGTTTCGACTCCAGCTTGGTGAGCGCGGTCATCACGTCTGTATTGTTGGGGTCCTGATCGAGAATTCGCCTATAGTAGTGCGTGGCCGTGTCGTAGTTGCCAAGCTTACCTTCGAGGTAGCCGAGCTGGCGAAGCGCTTCGGTGTCGTCGCCTTCGCTTTCGATGACGGTACGATACGCGGTACGCGCCTCCTCGTAATCTCCGAGACGGATGAAGTTGTACGCCTTGCGCATCATCACGGTCTTCGAGTCGGCACCGAGCTCGAGCGCCTTGTCGTATGCCTGGTTGGACCCGTCGAAGTTCTTCGTGTGGCTTTGGCAATAGCCGAGCAGCAGCCACCCACGCATGTAGTCTGGATAACTGCCCGTTAGCTCCGCGGCGGCTTCCTCACCATCGGCGTACTTCTGCAGTTGGATGTAGTTTTCGACTGTGGAGGCCATCGCATCCGCCCGGGTGGCGAAAGCCGGCTCGCCTCCGGAGGTCGGCAGGGCGCCGTCGGCGCCGCCCGCGTTGGCGATGCCGGCGCTGCCGAGGAGGGCGCAGAGAGCCCCAATATACACAATGGACGTCTTACGCATAGTTCTCACTTGGGTGTCTAACAAGTCCTGTGCCAAAAAACTCTTTGGTTCTATGGGGTTAGGGATACAAGAAAGGAACGCCTGCTGGGCGCTCTCGTGGGGCTGGTATTAATTAATTGAAATCACAGGGAGTTGTCAAGGATTTACTCGCCCTGGAGCAACCGTGGCCCAGGCACCGGCTTGCTGGCCAACAGACTGCGTCCGGAGCGCTGGGCGGCCCAAAAGTGTCCACTATATCGACACCCGAACGCCAATTGGGTGACATAATGAGAAATAAGATGCCGACCACGATGGCGGCGTTTTCTGCGCCGCCTGGAGCCTGCTGCCCCCCACGGCTCAATCGGAAAGTGGCCTCAGCCACTCCGTTTGGCTCGCTGTTTTCGCTTCCACTTGTAGGGTTCCTCGAAATCGGGCTTGGGCGCGGTGCGGGCGGCCTCCAAAACCTGCTCCGCCAGATCTGGGAAACCGTTGTCGCCATAGAAGCTGACAGTCTCGTAGGCGAGCCCGGCATGGATCAGGAGGACCGCCAGGAGCTCGCCATCGACAAAAACGTGTGCCAGCCGGCGCCCGTACTTGTCCCGCCCATCAGGGACGTACTCGATGACGCTCCCGCGGGTGATCCACACCCGCGTCGACTCGGCCGCCGCAATACCGTAGGGCTGGTCTTCATCCATTCCCATGTCGGGATGCGCGATCTCCGGGGTGTCGATCCCCAGCACGCGGATGGTCTCGCCCCGTATCCGGAACGTGTCGCCATCATCGAACTCGATCGTGTTCTTATCGATCCACCGCGCGCCTTTGTAGGAAGGATGGTAGCTCGAAGGTTGCCGCGACGAACAAGCGACGGCCACCGCAACGAGCACTACCCACGGCAGAATGTGTCTAGTTCGTGTACCCATTCAGTCCATTTTGTTTCCGGTTCATCGGCGTGGCAGACGCAACCGGGCTGTGGTATCATCGATCACTCAACAAGACCCACGAGCAAAAGGAGCAAGTCCATGGCCAGATTCAAAAACATCGAAACAAAACTCATCGTTACAGGCGAGCCGGACCCCCGAATTGGCGGCGCGGTGGCAATGCCGATTTTTCAGACGGCCATGTACGAAACGTTTGGAGACGATAATTATCACGACATCAAGTATATCCGCCTCAATAATACGCCAAACCACACTGTTCTTCACGAGAAACTGGCCGATCTCGAAAACGCAGAAGCGGCGCTCGTTGCAGCAAGCGGTATGGCTGTGATTTCAACAGCGCTTCTGACCGTGCTGTCGACAGGCGATCATATTCTGATGCAGAACACGCTTTACGGCGGCACACACGATCTTGCAAAGAAGGACCTCCCTCTTCTCGGGATCGAGTTCGACTTTATAGACCCTTCCCAGCCCGACTCCTGGGAGTCAAAGCTAAGACCCAACACCAAAGCCAT
>JBDGYW010001200.1:0-2368 GCA_039588935.1 Gemmatimonadota bacterium
GAATGCGTGGCGAGCTCCGGGTCCGCGCAGTAGACCCGTGGGGCGCCAGTACGGCGGATTTCATGTTTGGTGCGAGCCGGCGATTCTAACGCCGGTCTGCGGCCCAACAAGCGCATGCAGCACGCTGCAACCGTGGCGGTATTGTGATGGCTAGTCTCCTCGATTACGACGAACTCGCTGCCGACTACGCCTCAGCTCGGACAATCAACCCTGCCGTTCTCCGTGAGCTGGTTGAGCGCTCTGGTATCAATGCCGAGAGTAGTGTTCTGGAGGTTGGGTGCGGCACCGCCAATTATCTGTCGGCCGTTCTAGCAGCGGCAAGCTGTGTGGGGTGGGGCGTGGATCCGTCGTCCGGGATGCTCTTAGAGGCTCATCGTAAGTGGCCCGCCTTACAAACCATGGTAGGTGATGTGAAGCAACTCCCGGTGGGCGACGCAACAGCCGATTTCATTTACTGCGTTGATGTCATCCACCATGTGCATGACATCGGTGCCGCGTACGCCGAGTGCTGGCGGGTGCTGCGCTGTGGCGGCCGGGCTTGCATCGTTACGGATTCGGAAAGCGTCATCCGTCGGCGTGTGCCGCTGTCGTCGTGCTTTCCGGAGACTGTAGCCGTTGAACTCGACCGGTATCCCACAATGTCGGTGCTTGAGACGGCGATGTCCGATACCGGATTTGGGTGTATTACGGAGAACGAAGTAGAGTATATCCACCCGTTGGAGGACCTCGTAGCTTATGAGCAGCGTGCGTATTCCTGTTTGCGGCTGATCGGCGATGAGGCGTTCGAGCGTGGCTTGCGACAGCTGCGCGGGCTAGTCGAGCAGGGCGCCGCCGTGGTTGAGTCACGCTACGTGATGTTGTGGGGAACCAAAGTCTAGATCTTCAGGGCGGGCTAACAAGCGCATGCAGCAGACGGCGCGGCTCGGTTTCAAAGGAAGGTCATTGCAGTCATAATGGTGGCAACTATCGTCAATCGATCCATATCTGGAAGCTAGGGTAGTATTACCGCGGAGCTGGCACACACCTGTAGAAACATGCGACTCGCGTCCCTCAAAGGAGGGTGAGTGAAGGGAAGAGTCGAGGGCCGAGCGGCCGTCATGCGTGCCGCTGCCCTGCTTGGAGTCCTCCTCCCGCTGGCCGGGCAGAACGGCTTTGCCCAGGCTGGCAACGCAGTCGTTCGTGGCAGGGTTCTCGACCGCGATAGCGGAGATCCTATCGCGCGAGCGATCGTGTTGCTCGAGGAGCGTGTCCTGGCGCTCACGGCTGCCGACGGTGGTTTTGCCATCGCCGAATTGTCACCAGGCACCTACGAGTTCACCGTGCGCCGGCTGGGCTTCGAACCGGCGCAGGCATCGCTCGTGATCGACGACCCCGACGCACAGGCTTCTCTCACCATATGGCTCGAGCCTCTCCCGCTGCAACTCGACCCGGTCACGGTCCCCGGCGAGGAAGGCTCGCGGGTGCTGCAGCTGCAGGGCTTCTACGAGCGTCGCGCCTTCGGTTTTGGGCACTTCCTCACCCGGGAGGACATCGAGAAACGCGGAACCGGTCGCGTCCGTGACCTATTCCAACTGATACCAGGTTTTTGGACCAGTCGAGGTGGGAGTGGCTTTAGTGGGACCTGCGAGCCGCTGCTATTCCTCGACGGGCTCTTACTTCGGGGCCCAGACCCAAAGACGGTGCTCACCATCCGCGCCCGCCGTACCGATGTGCTGGACCTGATGGAACTGCTTGTATCGGTTGGCGACATCGAGGGGATCGAGATCTATACCGGACCGAGCCAGATCCCGCCGCGGTTCAACACATCGTCGGCGTGCCCCGGGCGAGCCATCGTGGTGTGGACGCGGTGAGGGATGCCGCTGGCACCACTACGGTGGTGAAAAGTGCTCCGAAAGGCCGTGTGGTACGAGGCACGGTCGAGCGGATTCTGAGGGCTCGGTGGACACACCCGGTCCCACGTATCCACCTGCCTGAGACCCGGATACGCCCGGTGTAGGAGGGGCGTATCCATCGAGTCTCGAGGATCGCCTCAGACGGTTTCGTACCATTGCCGCCGCTGGACCACTCGCGCGACCGTACTGGGGTACTTGAGGCGCGCGGCGGAGGCGCGCATCTTCACTCGCCTCGAGCGACCCCCTGTGAACCCCATTCGGATCAGGGGGAAGGCGAACAACGGCAAAATGTCGGTTTTTCGAGAGATTCCGGGCGTCGGTGCCGGACTCTTACGACATGCATGTCCCACTTTGACGGGAGAAACGCACCCCCAAACGCACCCCCTTGCGCGACGCCGCATCGCCAACCGCCACGCAGCCTCTTACGTGCCGTCAGGCTACCTCCAGCCGCGCCTGGGGAGCGACCAAGATGCACG
>JBDGYW010001201.1:0-2366 GCA_039588935.1 Gemmatimonadota bacterium
GCTTCCTTCGCAAAAGCGCTCGAGATGGGCGCAAGATGGATCGAGTTGGACGTGTACGTGGCTGAAAACGAACTCATAGTTTTTCACGACGATCGGTTGGAGCGAACGACAAACGGATCTGGTGAAGTGATCGAATCGTCGCTCGAGTATCTTCGCTCGCTCGATGCGGGCAAGGGGCAGCGAATCCCCTTCCTGACTGAGGTGTTTGACCTGGTTGATGGGAAGGCTGGAATCAACATCGAATTGAAGGGTCCGGGTACTGCACCGCATGTTGCTCTGCTATTGTCGCGTCTCCTGATGACTACTCAATGGAACAGCGACAATTTCATTGTCTCGTCGTACGACCACGCCGAGCTACTCGAATTCTCAGAAAAGATGCCCCAGGTGCGAACGGGAGTGTTGACCTCAACCATTCCGCCTGGGTACGCGAAGTTTGCAGAATCGCTCCAAGCCTGGTCGGTCCATGCCAGTCTGGGGTGCGTAAACCACGAGTTCATCCACGATGCTCACCGACGGGGGAAGAAGCTATTCGTGTATACGGTGAACCATCCTGAAGACTACCGTCGCCTGCGCGAACTGGGCGTCGATGGCGTCTTCACCGATTTTCCTGATCGGTTTATCGATAGTCACGAGTTGGAGACCACTTAAGCACGACTATGGCTGACGGATGAGATGAAAAGACGCAAGGTCGTCATAGGCATTCACGGAATGGGGAACAAGCCGCCCAGAGACGTATTGACGCAGTGGTGGCTCGACTCACTGTTCGAGGGGCAAAGCTACAGCGGTCTCCCCGGCCACGCGTTTCGGTTCGAGCTGGTGTACTGGGCACACCATCTTCACCCTGTTCCCTACGACATCACAACGGAGGACGAGAAGGACCCAGCATATCTCAAGGAGCCGTACGTCCCCTCTACAGGGAAGCCTGAACCCAAACAATCCAAGTTACGGAGGAAGGCGCTCGGTTATCTCGAGAAGCTCTTGGATAAGCTCCTGCTCAAGGACGACCTGACGGTCAACTACAAGTCGATTACCGACTCGATTATTCGGAACTACTTCAAGGACCTCGAGACCTACTACTCGTCGGATTGTGTTGGTGAAGAAGTAGAGAATTGTCCAGCAAGAACCGTGATCCGGGCCGACCTACAAAAAGTGCTTCACAGATTCAGACGTTTTGACATCCTGCTCCTTGCACATTCTATGGGCACCATCATCTCATACGATGTTCTCTGTGACGAGTCATGTGCCGCAGACGTCCATACCTTCGTCACGATGGGATCGCCACTCGGTCTGCCGGTGATTATCTCGCGTTACGTTCAAGAGCGGCGGTTGACCGATTCGGACTACCTGGACGTAACGACACCCCCTGGTGTATTGCGTCACTGGTACAACCTCTCCGATTTAGAGGACCGAGTTGCCTTCAACTATGATCTTTCCGATGACTACGCTGCAAATCTGAGAGGTGTCGCTGCAGAGGACAAGATCGTCAACAACGATTACGAGGTAGATGGCGACTCCAACCATCACAAGGTGTACGGGTATCTGCGGACAACAGAGTTGGCGGCGATCCTGAACGACTTCCTCACCGAAGGTCGCAGCCCTCGTTGGCTTTGGCTCAACGATCACCTGCAACGGTTCTGGCGCACGGTCAAGAGCCGGGTTGGCATGTTGTTGCCAGCCTTTCTGACTCGGCGCGAGATGCCACTAGCTAAAGGGAACCACGATGAATCGTGACGAGATGGTTCGGCGTATCGAAGATGAATCTGTGATGTGGGAATTCATCATCATCGGTGGTGGGGCAACGGGCATGGGGATCGCGGTCGACGCCGCAGCCCGTGGGTACAGGCCGTTGCTCCTCGAGCAGAGCGACTTCGGGAAGGGAACATCGAGTCGCAGCACCAAGTTGGTGCACGGAGGCGTACGGTACCTGCAGCAGGGCAACGTGTCGCTCGTTCTCGAAGCTCTGAAAGAGCGAGGTATGCTGAGGCTGAACGCCCCGCACCTCGTGCACGACTTGCCGTTCATCGTGCCCAGTTACGATTGGTGGGAAGGCCCTTTCTACGGTATAGGCCTCAAGGTATACGACATGCTTGCGGGCAAGCTCGGCTTCGGTGACTCGCTGCACCTCTCCAAGGAAGAGACGATCGAGAGGCTCCCCACGATAGAGACAGATGGATTACGTGGCGGCACCATCTATCATGACGGTCAGTTCGACGACGCGCGACTGGTGATCAATCTCGCGCAGACCGCGGTGGAGCAGGGTGCTACCGCCCTGAACTATGTATGCGTCAAGGACCTCATCAAGAAGAGCGGAATCCTCCGCGGTGTGGTAGCCGAAGACGTAGAAACCGGGACCACGTATCGTCTAT
>JBDGYW010001202.1:0-3121 GCA_039588935.1 Gemmatimonadota bacterium
CGTTTGTGGAAGTGGAGGTTCCGGTGGCCAGGTCGGTGAAGTCGGCGTTGGGATAGTAGACCCTGGTCAGGTCGGTCCCGTCGCTCATCTTGACCACCGCGCCCTCCACCGGGTTGCCGCTCTGGTCGATGACGGTTCCCATGACGAAACCCTCGGTGTCTGAATGCATGTCCGGGAGCTGGTCCAGGGCGGTGACCAGGACGGTGGGCACGGCAAAGACCCCGGCGGCGTCCACGCACCACTTCTGGCTGTTGCGGTCCCATTCTTTTACGACCGTTCCGGTCGGGAAGTAGTCGCCGGCAGTGTCATCGAAGCCGACGTCATCGGCCAGCATCACGCAGCCCAGGGCCACGTATGTGACATCGAAGCAGCCGGTCTGGAACGCTCCGTCGACCGCGGAAACCAGCTCGTCCAGGTGTGTAGGATTCGGGTTGGCCAGGGCGTCCATTATAGAGATGGGCGCCAGGGCAACCATGACACTCAGGCTGGTGGCAACATCCACCACCGTTCCTTCGACCTCGATGAAATAATCTCCGGCCGGCGAACCCGGACAGCAGGGCTCCACGCACGCTCCATTGTGACAGGCCAGCCCCTGAGCGCAGGCGGCGCCACAGGCACTGCAGTGGTCGGGGTCGGTATCCAGATCGACGCACATGCCGGAACAATCGATGTAGGGAGGAATGCAGGTACATACCGC
The DNA here is from genome assembly GCA_039588935.1 of Gemmatimonadota bacterium. Taxonomy (GTDB): domain Bacteria; phylum Gemmatimonadota; class Gemmatimonadetes; order Gemmatimonadales; family GWC2-71-9; genus JBDGYW01. The sequence goes on from JBDGYW010001202.1 coordinate 698, forward strand.
ATTGTTGCAGTATGCGCGCATGCCGCAGGCGTTATCGCACTGACCGCAGTGGTTCTCGTCCGTCAGCCAATTCACGCACTCGTTGCCGCACAGCACCTCGCCGGGAGGGCATGTTTGCTCATATTCACACCAGCAGGTCACTGAGTTGCAGATATATCCCGGGGGACAACTGTTCGGGCACCGCAGCCGTCATCTCCGCAGCACCTACCGGTGCAGTTGGGAGTGCAAACGTACTCCTTGCATTTCCAGACCGTCCGATCGCACCAGTAGTCCGGCCCGTACAGGTCACGGCAGTCTTGGTTGGTCTGGCACTCCCTCTCCACTTCGCATTCACATGAATTCATGTTGCAGAAATACCCCGAGGGGCAGTTGTCCTGACAAGCGTCGTTGCAGCCGTCGGACCCGCAACACTTGCCGGTACAGTCAGGAGTGCACACAATCTCCTTGCACTCCCAGACCGTGCGATCGCACCTGTGATCGGCCGGACAATCCGCATCGATCTCGCATTCCTTCTCAAGCTCACACTCACAGGACAGATCGTGGCACGCATACCCGGTGGGACAGTTGTCCTCGCAGGTGCCCCCGCACCCGTCGTCCCCGCAGCATTTCCCCGCGCACTGCTTCTCGCACTCACACTGGCACTCCCCCCACCCGCTTCCGTCCTCCAGACATTCCTGGAACCCCTCGACGCCGCCGCTACAGTAACACTCCAACTGCCTGCCCGGCTCGCACTTGTTGTCATATGACTCGCACGACGCCAGAAGCAACACCAATATCAGAGAAACCTTTTTCATGACTTCCCCCAACGAAGAGACGATGCCTGAGACTATACCGCTTTGGACCAAACAGAGCAATTCCCCGATGAATTTGGGGCACATAGACTACACCCTGTCCCCGTGTTTCTTTTCGAAAACGCTACCGATTCGCCGCGACTGGTGATGAAATTGGATTGTAACTACTGGTAACGCAAAGGACCCTGTTGTGTTTTAAGTCCCTTGTGTCTACCAGTTCCACCACCCCGGCTTGATACTCACTACATCCACTGCACTTCGCCGGGGCTGCAAAGCCCGCCCCGGCTTCATACGGGAATATACCGTCAAAGAGCAACCACCGCAATCAAGCCTTGAAAGCGGCCGTTCTCCGTGTCAGATTGTCTGCGGGGTTGAAAGGAGCGACCGGTGAAAAATCGAATTTACAGCCTGACGATTGTCTGCGGTCTCCTGGTGGTTCACTGCGGGCCGGGAGATTTCCCTTCTGACCTGAACCAGCGGGAACAGGCAATAATCAACGGCACGGTCGAGAACGGCTACCCGGGCGTAGGCGCCCTGATCATCGATCTGGGCGGCGGCAACGTCAGCATGTGCAGCGGGGTCGCGGTCGCCAACGATTGGATACTTACCGCCGCCCACTGCGTGGCCGACGCGCAGCCATCCGGTGCCATGTTCACCAACGACCCGGACATCAACTCCGCCGTCAACTTCTATAACGCACGGGAACTCTATCCCCACGAGTCATATGTCCCCCCGGATGGCGTCAATCCGGCTCAGAACAACATCGCCCTGGTGGAACTAATTGGATTCCAAAGCACGGTACATCCTTACAACACCGACTCCCAGGCGGTTGTGGGCGGCCTGGACCTCACCTGGGTCGGCTACGGCGTAAACGCCTACCCCTCGTCGGGAGGCGGAATCAAGCGGCGCGGAAACGGGCAAATCGATTCGGTCAACTGGGCCGAATACTACTACCTGTACGGCGGCTCCCTGCCCTGCTTCGGCGACTCCGGCGGCCCGGCCTTCGCGCAGATCGGCGGCGAGCAGAAAGTCGTCGGCATAATGACGTATAGTGACGAGGGCTGTGACGAGATGGGTGCCGACACCCGGGTGGACGCCTACCAGGACTGGATCGCTGACAAGCTCGCCGGAAGTCACGAAGAACCGCAGCCCGACGCGGATGGCGGTGGTTCAGACGCGGGATCTGACGGTGGTGTCGATGATGGACCTGCCGACGGCGGACAGACGGAGGATCAGGACATCACCGACGCCGGTCAGGACGAACCGAGCACCACCGATGACCATCAGCCAACCGACACATCCGGCACCACCGACCAGGATGACCCCGGCAGCTCGGGCGGTTGTTCTTGTTCTGCCCCGAGAAGCAAATCCAGCTTAGTGCTGATTGGGTTATTGATACTTGGCCTGTACTCGTCCGGAAGACGCCGAAAACCATAAGCCCTTGCTTCTGCTGGGTTATTACAGATAGAACGTACCGGCCACACTGGATGCCGACTAAGGTCCCGGCACATAGACTATACCCTGTCCCCGTGTTTCCTTCTTACATATCCCGGTTCGCAACGCGCAGAAATTGCCTTATAATACCATTTGATACTTCCCATTAACCAGGAAGTGCTGTGCGATGAGGCGAAGA
>JBDGYW010001203.1:0-4605 GCA_039588935.1 Gemmatimonadota bacterium
GACGTTCGATGTGGAGACCGGCGAGTTCTTTGGAATCGTGGGCACGAGCGGTTCCGGCAAGACCACGCTGCTAAACTTGATCGGTGGACTCGACACTCCGTCCTCCGGCCACCTCGAGGTGATGGGCCACCGTCTCGATTCTCTCGACAGTCACGGGCTAGCCCTCTATCGCCGCAACACTGTGGGAATCGTCTTTCAAGCATTCCACCTGCTTCCGGCGCAAAGCGCGTTCGGCAACGTCGAGCTACCGCTGTTGCTTCAGAACGTCTCTCCCAACGAGCGAAAGCCGCGGGTTGAGGCAGCGCTAGAACAAGTCGGGCTCGAAACCAGGTCGGACCATCTTCCCTCCGAGTTGTCGGGCGGTGAGCAGCAACGCGTCGCCATCGCTAGAGCGCTCGCCAAACAGCCCCGACTGCTTCTCGCCGACGAGCCAACCGGTAACCTCGATAGTCGAACGAGCAAGGAAATCCTGGAACTCATGCACCGCCTGAATCGGGATTACGACCTCACGGTGGTGCTCGTAAGTCACGACGAAACCGCAGTCCGTGCGATCGCTCAACGGATGATCCGTTTGGAAGACGGCCAAAAGGTCCAGGCGGGTACCACATGATCTTCCGTGATCAATTCCGCTACGCCTTCGGCAACCTTCGCAAAACTGTTCTGCGCACGATATTGACTGCCGCGGGAGTCTCGATCGGAATCGGTGCAATGACCAGCATGGTATCGGTTGGACTCGGCACCCAGCGCGTTGTTCTCACGGCATTCAACGAAGGGAACATCCTCTCCTCGGTGATGGTGAGTCCGGCAGAACCTTCAAATGCGGTACCGGCCGAGTCCTTGGCCGTACTCGACTCCACCATGACCGCGGCCTTTCGGAATTTCCCGGGCGTTAGGGACGCGTACCCTCGCATTCTGATCGCTGGGATACTGCGGACCGATGGCGAACAGATCTTTCAGAGCCTCGAAGGAATGCCCGCCCGCATCCTGGAAGAGCAGATACGCCAGGGTACCGTAGAGGTGATCGCAGGTCGTTCGTACACTGAGGGTGAGCGCAACGTAATCGTACTGTCCGAACGTGCTGCACGGAGACTCGTCTCAGACAGCACTCAGCTCGACGCTTTGGTGGATACGACAGTGTCATTCATGGCAGCCCGGGCTCCAGAACTTGAAGAGGAAGGCGCCGGGGATGAAACGGCTGGCGGTCAACGTCGCAGACCGCCATTTGGAGGCCTGCCACCAGGCATACCGAACTTTCCGTTTGCCGGACTCCTCGGCAACATGCCGTTGGGCATTTTCGAGCCAATACAACTCGACCTCACCGTAGTTGGAGTCGTCAAGGGAGGGGGTAATCTCAGCGACTTTGTTGGGCTCTCCCTATGGGTGCCAGTCGAGCTGGTTGAGCCTTTGTATACGCGGACGTTCCAAAACCTCGAGTCCATGCTCACCGGTAGTGTAGGCAGTGGTGGCTATTCGATGGTGCAGGTGCTGGCCACAGACGTAATGGCTGTGAGGCCCGTTCAAGACACAATCCAAGCGATGGGCTTCTCGGCGCGATCCATTCTCGATGAGATCGATCAGGTCCGCCGCGGATTCATGGTCATGAACAGTCTGCTCGGTACCATTGGCGGCGTGAGCCTCTTCGTTGCCGCGATGATGATCGTGAATACACTGGTGATGGCCGTGCTGGAGCGGACTCGCGAAATCGGACTGCTCAAATCCATGGGTGCCACCGACGGCGACGTGATGCGGCTCTTTCTCACCGAAGCCAGCGTCATCGGCATACTTGGTGGCATCGGCGGACTGTTGCTGGGGTACATCGTTGCACGAATTACCAATGTCATAGCAAATATTCAGTTCCAAAGAGCTGGTGAAGTGAGTGTCGACCTCGTCGCATTCACGCCCTCACTGATCCTGGGCGGTATGGCATTCGCGGTGATCGTGAGTCTGGTCGCCGGTTACTACCCAGCGCGGCGCGCTGCCAAGGTAGATCCGGTAGTGGCACTGCGGCACTTCTGACTAGTCGTCGGTATTTTTGACTGGCCGTTTGCCTCTTCGTGAGCTACTTTCGGCCCGACAACTCCCGATAAAGGACTGCACCATGGCACCCAAACGGCTAGCGTTGAGTCTCCCCTGCTACCTTGCCGCAGGCACCCTCCTTGCCTGCAGCAGTGGTGAGCCCTCAATCCCCCGCATTCCAGCTTCGATCGACTACTCGGCTCCACTGGAATTCGGCATCTCATTCGATGAGTCCGTCGGCACAGCACCTCTGGACGGACGCGTGATACTGATTCTGACCACTCGGGAAGAAGGGGAACCGCGGTTCCAAGTCACGTCAGGCCAGGCAGCCCCCCTCGTCTTTGGCACTTTCCCCCTCCCGAGTGTGGCCGTGATCCCGCCGGGCCAGTACTACGCACAGGCTGTGCTTCATAAATACGAGACCTTTAACCTGGCTAACGGCAAGACCGTCAAGCTGCCGATGGATCAGGGTGAGGGTCAGCAATGGAATCGCTCCCCTGGCAACCTCTACTCCACACCGCAGCGAGTGCGAGTGGACCCGGCATCAACTGAAAGAATCTCCATTCGAATGGATCAGGAGATTCCGTCAATCGAGCAGCCGGAGGATACCGAGTACATCAAGCACGTAACGATACAGAGTGATCTGCTGACCGAATTCTGGGGCAGGCCGATGTCTCTAGGCGCACACGTGCTGCTGCCCGCAGGCTTCGATGAACATCCAGATGCCCGGTATCCGTTGGTAATCTTTCACGGACACTTTCCGAACGATTTCGGCGGTTTCCGTACGGAGCCGCCCGACCCCAACCTAGAGCCCGACTACAGCTCGCGGTTCGACGTCACCGGATACAACCGCATACAACAGCAGGAAGCCTACGACTTCTACCAGACCTGGACTGGGCCCGATTTCCCTCGGATGCTCATCATCGAGGTGCAGCATGCTACGCCGTACTACGATGACTCATATGCCGTGAATTCGGAGAGCCAGGGACCTTGGGGCGACGCAATAATGCACGAGCTGGTGCCATTTATCGAAGAGCAGTTCCGCGGCATCGGAGAGGGTTGGGCGCGGTTCACCTACGGTGGTTCGACAGGTGGATGGGAGGCACTTGCCGTTCAGGTGATGTACCCTGACGACTTCAACGGTGCGTTCGCCGCATGCCCAGATCCGATCGACTTCCGCGCCTACACGCAGATAAACATATACGACGACGACAACGCCTACTACTACGAGAGCCAATTCAAGTCGACTGAGCGGCCCGCTCATCGTGATTGGCTGGGCACCGTCGACCGAAGTGTCAGAGACGACAACCTTCTGGAACTGGCGCTCGCCACACACGGCCGGTCCGGCCAGCAGTGGGACATTTGGCAGGCGACTTACTCACCAATGGGCGAGGATGGCTATCCCAAACCGATCTTTGACAAGCTCACTGGGGAGATCGACCACGAGGTAGCCGAGTTTTGGCGAGAGAACTACGACTTGCGCTACATCATGGAGCGTGACTGGCGCACGTTGGGTCCGAAGCTAGAAGGGAAGGTCCACATCTACTGTGGCGACATGGACAACTATTACCTGAACAACGCCGTGTATCTGACCGAAGATTTTCTCCAGAGCACATCCAATCCGCATTACGGAGGAGAGGTAGACTACGGCGACAGGGCCGAGCATTGCTGGAACGGCGATCAGAACAACCCCAACCACATCTCGCGACTCCGTTACAACACGATGTATGTGCCGAAGATCCTCGCGCGCATTGAGGAGGCGGCGCCTGTGGGGGCCGATGTCACGAGTTGGAGATATTAGGGGTTGCACGAGCGGCGGATGGGCAGCGGCACGCCGGACAGGCGGTAGGGACGAGACTTCATGTGTACCATGGTGGGAGGTTCCTAAATGAAGAACAGAGACATTCGGATCGTGGCGGGCGCGGTTGTCGTTTTGGCAGCAAGTGCGTGTTTGCCCGCCGATGAGTTCCCAGTTCTTTCGGGTCCGTATCTAGGTCGGGAGCCGCCAGGTGACACCCCCGTGGTCTTCGCGCCCGGTATCGTGTCAACCGAGAAGCAGGAACTGAATTCCATATTCACGCCCGACGGAAACGCCCTCTATTTCTCAATCTCGGGTGAAGGCGACAGCGTCGTCGTGATGGAGATGCGGTTCGTTGACGGAAGTTGGACAGAGCCAGCACCAGCGTCGTTTTCGAGTTCCTACGGAGACGTCGACCCATTTGTCTCGCCAGACGGAAACCGGCTCTTCTTCGGATCGAAACGGCCGCGACCAGGCTCGGCGTCACCGGAACCCAATTGGCAAATCTGGGTGACAGACCGAGTAGGGGACGGCTGGGGTGAACCGCAGTGGCTGCCTGAGGCCGTCAACTCAGGTGCACGCCAGATCTATCCGTCAGTTGCCGCGGACGGTGCGCTCTACTTCCAATCCCAACGTGAAGGCACCCTCGGTGGATCGGACATCTTTGTGTCCCGCCTGGTGGATGGAGACTACACGAACGCCGAAAACGTGGGCCCGCCCGTTAGTTCGGAGTTCGACGAGGGAGACGTGTTCGTCGCGCCCGACGGCAGCTACCTCATTTTCGTCTCTCG
>JBDGYW010001204.1:0-2362 GCA_039588935.1 Gemmatimonadota bacterium
CATCACTTTTCCCGCGATGCCGCCCCCATCCGCTCTGAGGATCGAGGTCTCCCAGACCGCCTGTGCAAGCGACGGGAGATCCTCCCACAGCAGTTGGTCCCAGGACAATCCCTCCGGCATCGCTACCGAAGCTCGCACGATCTCGGCGATCTCGTTCTCCGCGTAGACGAACAACTGCGCCAGATCCAGTGACTTGGGATCGACTTGCAACTGCAAGATCCGATCGAAGATGTCGGCAACGCGAGGGCGGAGTTCCGCCCTCTGTGCCATTGTCCACGGTCGGACATCCACCTTGTGAGCACCACACATCACCTCCACTCGCGCGGAGGGAGGGTGTGCTACCGAACGTTGTACCTCTGTCATGCTCCTCCTCTCTAAGCGTTGGCCTCCGCTTCACTCGACAGCTTGATGGTTCCCCAGCGATCGGAGCCACCCGCGTCCTGGATCGTGATGATCATGGTGGCCGTCGCGAAGTTCTCCGAGTTGAAGGCCAGCTCGTCGTCGGTCAGCCGGATGGTTGCACTCGGAACGCTCCAGACCAGGTTGATGCCGACGGGATCGGGCAGCAAGTTGATGTTGCACTTGCCATCCGTCTGCGGCTGCGTTCCCGGCAGGAACGACACGTGAGCCTTGCGGTCGTAGTCGTAATCGACGAGCATCGGCTGCGAATCGCCGGTGGTCCGGAAGGGCGAGTTGTCCGCGCCCGACGGATCCAGGAACCGGATGCGTCCGATGTACGGATCGCACTGGAAATCGGTGCCGAGCGTGAAGTCCGCACCCGTGAACGACGGAGCATAGCTCGCCACGATCGCGGCACCGGATGCCGGAGGCGTACTCACGCCACCCACATGGAACTCGAGCGAGCCAGAGCCGGTTCCGGCCGCACCATCGGTCTCACCGATGATGACTTCGACTTCGTTGCCGGCTGCCGCTGCACCGACCGCGATGGGCGTGTAGGCCACACCCGCGACCGTGACAGAAGTCACATCGCCGACGGCCTTGACCTTGTAGTCCAGGAGGAAAGCGTTGGTGGCACCGTCGCCAGTGCCAACGGCCTCGTCGGCGATCGCGGCACAGTCGACCGCCACGGTGCTCTCGTCGATGTCACCGTTGGCCAGATCCACGTAGCGGGCGAACGGATCCGTGGGCGGAAGGTTCACCGCCTCGTCGACGATCGAAGCGGACGCATCCGCCGTGACGGAAGTGAGCGTCGCTGCGCCGAAGATGTACTTGGCGATGTCGCTGCGGAAATTGAAGGTCTGGACCTGCAGCGAATGCTCCAATCGCGAGATGATCTCCCGATCGATGGTGATGGGGCCAGTGTCACCCCGAGGCAGCTGCAGAACTTCCACCACCTTCTGAAGAGAGGCCTCCGACAGGATGCCGAGCGGGACCGTGGTCCCATAGACACCGCTCTCGAGAGGAGTGAAATCCACCTGGGGCAACCCATACATCAGGTTCCCACGAGTGAACTGATCGGTCGTGCGAGGCTGGACGGGCATGGGAGATCCTCCGTTTTGGGCTATGCGCCTCTATCGGTAAAGTATAGGTAATTTGCTGTCACACTGACTTGGAACCAGGCTTCTCCGGGTGGAAACTCCTGAATCCCAAGTCGATTGAAGATCGCTTCCGCGACGTCGGGAACGGGATCCTCGAAAAACTCAAGCACGTTGTCGGCCAAGGCATAGGCTCGATCGGTACTCGTTCCAGTCCTGGTGTAGACGTTGACGATGATGAGACCAGTCCTCTGGAAGTATCCGGAGGCACCGATCATCGCTTGCCCCTCGGGGATTCCCTGGATCACCGGCTTCACATACGCATCGTTGTCGGCCTCTCCGATAGAGTCCGGATCGAACTGCTTGTTCGGCCACGCGATGGGAGTGCGCGAAGCCCAGTAGGATTCGAACGCCTCGAACAGCGCGTCACGGAATTCGCTGGGCGTCAAGCCAGCCATCAGGTTGACACCATCAGCTCATAGTACATGAGCGTTCCTCCCGGCTTCACAGGCCGAGACTCTTCGATTTCGAAGCGGCGAGACCCATCGTCCACCACCCAGTCCGGTCCCATCTCCTCGGGGATGTTGGTATCCGGCGGGACAAGGACACGAGCCTTCTTCCACTCAACCAGGCCAAGCGGCCGATCGGTACGCTCTGGGTCCAAGAACACACCAGTTGTGGTGATCGCTTGAACACCGTCAGCGCTGCCAGCGACTGCAGGCGTCGTGTCTGCAGTTCCCCAAGGTTTGGTCGGATCGTCGGGATCTCGAGAGGCTCGGCGGAGCGTGATGGCACGACCGTTCTCACTGATGAGCCGCGTGGCTACTGCGGCCAGACGTGTATAGTCAAGCGCCATCCGACAGACT
>JBDGYW010001205.1:0-2360 GCA_039588935.1 Gemmatimonadota bacterium
TTGTCCTCAAGCTGGATTCCCAGTGCTACGCAGTCAGTCGGCATCACTCCCCCTCCACTTCCGCAACCCGCTTCTGCAGTTCTCGCAATTCGCCCAATGGCAGTGGTGCCACTGATTTGCGGTGCTGAATCATCTCTTCCTGAAGATGTCGCAGTTCCCGAAATTCTCCGTATGTAATCTTGCCGGCAATTTCCCTGTCAATCAGTTCGCATCGGCGGCGATTCTTTGCAGGCGTCCAGTTGACCAGCATTCACTCGCCCCCCACTTCCGCAACCCGCTCACGTATCCGCTGGTCCCGAAACTCGTCGCCGCTCCACATTGAGCGTCACGCTCTGAGAAACCGAATTCATCGTCTTTGTCGCTTCACGGATCGCTTCCACGGCATCATCGAATTGTTGCCGGGCATCGTCGCCGGCGTCAATTCGGTACGAATTCCGCGACCATCCAACCGCACTGGCAATCGCCAACGCCCCCACCGTAAGCAGTAGAGTTTTCATTCTGACAGGCCGGTTAAGCCAATCCATGTTCGGGTCACTGTTGTCGCCCCACTCGTGCTGCCAATTCGGCCACAGCGTCAGCAAGGTCGTCCACGGCGGATTCCAGTTTTTCGCCGTCCCGCTGGACATGCTGCTGATTGACGGTAATCGTCGTTACCGCCTGCTGCATGCGGAATGCCCACCCGACGCTACCAAGGAGTGCGAGACCACAGATTCCTACAGCCCACACGCATATCCTGCGAATGGCGTGAACCTCGCCCCTCAGTTCCTCAATCTTCTCAACGAGGCCGTCGTGGTCGTGCTGATTTTCCGGCATCTTGTTCGACGGTTTTCCGGCCGGTTTACGATTGGCAGTGTAGACGCGACTATTAGGCAGTCGCACGCCGCCGCGGGCGGGGAAAACGTCCGCGGGCTTTTGTGGCCGGTCTGGCATGGACGCCGGCCGGCCTTTGCGAATCATGTCACAATAACCATTGCAGGACAATACAAGAATGCTCGCAACTGCACTGCTGGCCGTCTGCTTCGCCGCACCGATCGATGACGCCGATCAGGCCGCGATGAATGCGTACGAATCGCAAATCCAAGCACAGGCCGCGTACGACGTCAGCCAACAGATGTACTTGGATCATATCCTCGGAGGAAATCCGCAGATCCCGGAGGTCGGGGCAGCGATGTCCGCCGGACGGGAAGATCAAACATCAGGGGATTCCGATCTGCAGGCCGCCGATGTCTACTACCAAGCCGGAGATTTCGCCTCCGCAATCGCGGACTACGAATTAGCCGAACAGCACTACATCAACGCGTGGGTGCATTTTGTCGATGCTGAATTCATTCTTTGGTTGTGGGAGCCGTGAACGATTCCACACCGTCCTCCGGTTCGCTATCTCCGACACGATGATCGAAGCAATGACAATCAGAAGCAGTTTCATTCCGGCTCCTTCAGTTCGATACCCCACTGCTTCAGGTCGATGCCCGCCAATCTCAGAGTCATTTTCAGGTCGTCCGTCCACTGAGGGTTGTTGTGCTCCATGCCGAAGTCTCGCAGCCATGCAGCAATCCTTCCGGATGCCAGCTTGTCGGCTTCCGTGACCGGGGAATCTGCCGGGTGCTCGCGGAGGTAGCAGGTTGGGCACATATAGATTGGGATGGCTGTGGTGGTGTGCTCAGGCATTCTGCCGCTCCTTGTTCGTTTTCTCCTGGTGGCAGTCCTCGCACATCACCTGGTACGCCGCCGGGTCCTCCGGTGTCAGACGCTCCAGCCAGCCGGCAAGTTCGTCCATACTCCGCAAACTGCCGCACGGCTCGATGTGGTCCCGCCGCACGTCCTTCCCGGCAAACCACTCCAGACACGCCGCACACTGGTATTCCCACTTCAGACGCTTGTTCTCGCTCTGTGACGGACGACGCGACCGCTTCATGGCCTCGGACGCTGGCTTCCATGCTGCGAATGCTTTGCGGAGAGACGAACGGACACGGCCCCAGTATTCCGCCTCTGTCCACGTGCCGTTGTTCCGTGTTCTGGCGACCTTCACGTCTCGCTCCTGCATTCTGGGAACTGCTGCTCGATGCGTGCCAAGTCCTGTTCGGCCGCCATGAGATCAGACCTCGCTGACGCAAGGCACTCCTCGGTTATCTGCAATTCATCCTCATCATGCGGCTGGTCGTATTCCCATTCCAATTCGTTCACATCTTCTCGGCACTGCTCAACGCGCCGTTTCGCCGCATCACATTTGTCACGCTGTTCGTCAGTCATCAGAAAAGCTCCATCTGTCCTTCGATTGATTCCGCCTGCCTGTCGTCAATCAACTCGTCATCCTCACACCGCAGGCATCGCCCGATGTGGGTCCAGTGCTGTGATTCCGG
>JBDGYW010001206.1:0-2359 GCA_039588935.1 Gemmatimonadota bacterium
AGACCTCGAGATTTCCTCAACCGTCGGCGGCACAGTTACAACGCCCGGCGAAGGGCAGTTCTGGTATCCTTGCGGCACTGAAGTTCCGGTTGAAGCGACTCCGGACGAAGGTTACCGCTTTGTCAATTGGACGGGCACAGCCGTGGAGCTCGGCAAGGTCGCGGATCCATGCGCTCCCAGCACCACGGTTTTACTCAACGAAGACCCCACGCTGCAGGCCAACTTCGAAGTCAACCAGTATGTGGTAACGGGTATGGCTGACGCAAATGGGTCCATAAATCCCGAGGGCAACACGTTGGTGAACCACGGTGACAGCTTGGTGTTTGCTGCGACCCCCAATCCCGGATACTGGGTAGATAGGTGGTTCCTGGACGACAACGAGGTGCAGGTTGGAGGAATCAGCTACACGCTGAGCAATATTACTGCCGACCACACGGTTCTGGTTACTTTCAAGGAGTTGGACTGCGGAGATGATACCATTGTGCCGGACGTTGTCGGTATGACCGAGGCCGCTGCTCAATCTGTCATTACTTCTGTCGATAGCCTTCTGGCTGACAGGGTGATTTACGAATACAGCGATTCTGTGGACGCGGGCCTCGTGATGGACCAGGATCCTGACGGTGGAACCATCGTCCCGATCGGCTCATCCATCGACCTCGTCGTTTCATCGGGCGAGCGGTTTGTGCCGACGACGACCGACACGTACACGTGGACCAATGCCTATCCCTGGAGCAGCCTGTGGATATCCAAGTACAACTGGGAGCCCACCGCGCCTACCGGCGGCCCCGGTCTCTGGGACACAGCGATGATTAGTCCGCAGTATAACGACCCCACCTATTGGGATGGTTGGTTGGGTCCCGTCGTGGACTACAATACTCACATTTACGAGATATTCGGGCCGCGATGGGATTCGAATGATGACCAGACCATATTTGTCTCAGGCTGGGCCGACCTGACCGTCCACGGGGACTGGGAGTTCTGTGACAGCGGCACCGGGACCGGCACCATCGAAATATATGATGACGCAGTTGTTTATATCGATGGTAACCTGGCTGGTATCAGCAAAGGCACAGGCATAATCAATATAGGCGGTGACGCGGCGGTAGCAGGCAACGGTGAGTGGCGGCTCGTGCTCGATGAGGCGGCGACCGGTCTGATTAACGTCACCGACAACGCCTCTGTTGCTATCGATGACCAGATGCGCCTGGCCGACCGCGGACATTGCCAACTGACCATCAGTGGAGCGGCTGTTCTCGATGTGGACCGCGATTTACGAGCAGGCGACGAGACAGAGGGAGCATTCGAGTTCTATATGAGCGGCGGCAGCTTGTCCGTCGGAGGCAGTTTTGGGATTGGCGATGATGGAAACGGCGTGATGACAGTCGCTGGCGGGTTCCTTGATGTCGATGAGGATTGGTACATGTCGTGTCGTAGCGGTGCAGCCATTACCACCGATGTGAGCGACGGAAACGTTGACGTCGGCGGGGCGATTCTCATTGAAACAGCCGGATGGGAGGACGGCACAGCACCCGGCATTGCCACCTTCAACCTCAGTGACGCCCACGTGACCGCAGACGCCGTGGAAATGGCGGGCGGCCAGGACGGCACCGCTGTACTGAACGTAACCGGCGGCGTCCTCTCTACCTGCACCTTCCTCGCGCCGGCACACGAGCAGGGAGTGGCCCAAATCAATCTCGACGGCGGCCTCATTGAAATCGGCGCGGGCTGCCGAGGCTGTGATACCGGCGGATTCATCCACAACGGTGACGACTGGCACCTCGACATCTGCGGCGGAATGATGCAGATAGTCGGAGACGTTTACGACGAGATATACTCCTATCTGCTCGACGGCCATATTACCGCCTGTGGCGGATGCGAAGGCAGAGGCAACGTATTGGTTGACTACAACAATGTCAGGGCCGGCTGGACCTCCGTGTGGGTTGAGTTGAATATGTGCCGAGCCTGGGGCCCGAGCCCGATCTGCGGCGCAACTGAGCAACCAACAATAGTCGAGCTATGCTGGCAGCCCGGCGAGAGCAACGAATGCGGCGATACGCCGACCTTCCATATCTTCCTCAGTGAGGATTTCGAAGAGGTCAACTCAGGCGACATGCACGCCTGGAAGGGCGCGCAGACTGAAACCTGTTATACCACCGAGGCGCTGTGTCTGGGTAAGACCTACTACTGGAGGGTCGAGACCGTATTCGACTGCGAGTACTGTCCCGGCTTGGTCTGGAGTTTCACCGTACAGGACCGAATTTGCATCGAGGACATGGAGTCATACGACGACCAGAACAATCCAATATGGGAAACCTGGATAGACGGGTGCGGTGACATGAACGGCATGGGCGGCAATGGT
>JBDGYW010001207.1:0-2357 GCA_039588935.1 Gemmatimonadota bacterium
TTCAGTGACTGATGCAGGTGGAAGAACCGTTCGCTGAGCGGTACCAGGCCGTCATCCGGCAACAAGTCAACCAAGCTGGGACGTAAAGACGGCGATGGCAGCAACGAAGAAATCGCCCCAGCCAGCTCGGTCAGATCGGTGTCCGAGCCTCTTGTGGGATCGTCCAGCGCAAGGCACACGTAGTAGCGGTTCTGCCAGAAACAGAGCACGTCACCCTTGTGCTCGTACCCGCCGCCGATGCCTGGTTCCTCCTGTTCCCTGGCGTAACTGAAGACTCCGTACGCATCGTCCGGAGTCCCCATATCAAACAGCTCGACAAGAACATCTGAGCGTTCGGTGGCGGTGTAGCGGGCAACAACGACTACGCTGAACGCGTACGAGCGATAAACCTCTCCGGCGCCGTTGATATAGTCGAAAATCGTCTCGCGGTCGAACGTGACGGTGGAATCAGACTGACTCCACTGTTCGATGGTTTCGGGTAAGAGGCCGACTAGATCAGCCATCGATCCATGTTCTTCCTGGGTGCTGCATCCAGTGAAAACAACTATGGATAGCACCAGCGCCACTCGTGACCGAAACGATGTCTTTGCTTGAACAGGGCATCTCATCCTAGGTCTTCGGTGCTCCGGGCTTCGCCTGATAGATGAACTCATAGTAACCCCGCATCTGTAGCTCGCTGGCCGCGTCCGCATCGATGATCACCTCAGCATCGGGGTGCAGCTGAATTGCGCTAGCGGTAATCATACTGGTGATCGGTCCCTCCACGGCCTTGGCGATGGCGTCGGCTTTTGCCTCACCACCTGCGAGGAGGATCAACCTTCTTGCATCGAGGATGGTGCCGACACCCATGGTGATCGCGTAGACTGGTACGTCTTCCCGACTCTCGAAGAACCGGGCATTGTCGTCAATAGTCTGTTTCGCCAGAGTCTTGAGGCGGGTACGTGAACTCATGGAACTACCGGGTTCATTGAATGCGATGTGTCCGTCCGATCCGATGCCGAGGATTTGCAGGTCTATTCCGCCACACTCGGCAATACGCTGCTCGTACCAGGCGCAAAATGCGCGGTAGTTCGTTGTGGTACCCGATGGCACGTTGATGTTGTGCTGTGGGATGTTGACGTGCTTGAAGAAGTTTTCCGTCATGAAGTAGTGGTAGCTCTGCGAGTGATTCACCGGCAGGCCCACGTACTCGTCGAGGTTGAAAGTGGTGACCCGAGAGAAGTCGAGCTGTTCCTCCTTGTGAAGCCTTACCAGTTCTTGATAAAGGCCGAGGGGTGTCGATCCGGTAGCCATGCCAAGCACTGAGTTCGGTTTCGCGTTGAGGGTGTCGACCACGATCTGAGCTGCAACTTTACTCATACGCTGATAGTCCTGCTCGATGATCACTTCCATGGTGCTCTCGACTCTCCCTTCAATCCTGCTTTTGCCTGATCGTCTCGAGGAGTAAGTACACGAATCCACCCCATACCCCGCCCAGGACGAGGATCATCATTATCCAGCCGCTAACGCTCATTCTATTCACCTTCCTTTATGCCTACGCGGTTCGCCCACCAGCGGTTTAGCAGAAGCAGGGCTCCAATCAGCACACCCCATTGCAGGAGCGTGGTGCCAATACTCATGGTATGGAATGGGTGCCACCATCCATCCGGGTCCAGCTCGGTGACCATTCTGTAGAACCACCACACCATGAGTGCGAGGAACTCCAGAGGAATGAGGTACTTGATGACAGGGACAAACCACCGACCCATTGGCCGTCTTTCCTCAGGTGTGTTGATTAGCTTCTCGCGGAATTCGTTCGCGCCAAATTTGATGACGACAATCGAGATGAAGAATCCTGATACCATCAGGCCGAGTCCCCATACCCAGTCCTGATTCTGGAAGAACCCGAGCTTCCATGCCGACGGGAGTCCCAGAGCAAACGCGGCTATACCCACCGCGACTATTGCCTTCTTCCGATCCATGCCGAGGTCCATACCAATGCGAGTTGCCATTTCTATCATCGCGATCAGCGACGACATGGCCGCAAAGCTCAATGCCAGGAAGAAGAGAGCAAGGAACATGCGGCCGGCCGGTATCTGCTCGAACAGCTGCGGCAGCCAGATGAACGTGAGTCCTTCATTGCCTGCGCCGAGCGCAGCTCGTGCATCGATCTCGGGCAGTACCGCAAACACGGTGCACAGTATTGCGATACCTGCCAGCAGCGAAGCCGAGTAATCGCCGAAAGCCGTGGCATAACTCGTGAGGACGAAATCGTCTTTCTTCTTCAGATAGACACCATAAGTCATGACCAATCCCCAGGCCGCACCCACACTCCAGGCCGACTGTGTCAGCCCTTCCAGCCAAACCTTGTGGGAGAG
>JBDGYW010001208.1:0-2353 GCA_039588935.1 Gemmatimonadota bacterium
AGGGAGAAGAGGAAAGGGAACGCGATCCACAGCACCAACAGGAGCTTTCCTCGCCGTGGAAAGCTTCCCCCCATCCTCCATCCGACCCATCCCCCGCCCAGAGCCGTCACGAGGATCGGGAAGTTCACGCCCAGGAACGTGGATGCGTGGCTGTGGATGTTCCACGACAGGAAAGAGTGGATGTTGTGCTCCTCGAGGACATCGCGGAAACCCGTGAAGAAGTGCATCATCCAAAAACCGGTCTTGTAGGTATAGCGGTACAGCTGGAGGTCGAGCAGCTCCGTAAAGATGCCTTCACTCACTCTGTGCAAGATCAGCCAACTCAGAGATCCTCCCACCGCCATAATCAGCGTAAGTGGCATCAACTTCCATCGCTCATGCGGCTGGAGGAGAAGCAGCAGAGCGATTGCGCAAGCGGTAGCCAGCGCCAGAGGTTTCAAAAGGATAGCGACCACCAGGGAGACGCCGCCCAGAACCACGGGCCACTTCTCCTCGTGGAAAACGATCATGTAGATCGACAAAGTCGAGAAGAACATCATCAAACCGTTCGGCATCGCCAGGAGCCCGTTATACTGCAACGGCGCAGCGTAGTAGAGGGTGACGGCTATTGCCGCCGCCGAAGAAGGCATCAGCCGGCAAGCGATCTGATAGACGATCCCGCCGGTTGCCGCGACCGCTAGGAGCGAGGGCAGGCGGTGGAGGAAGAGGGAGTCCGGCGAGATCCACGAAACGAGGGACAGAAGATAGAGATGAAGGGGGAGCTGATGATAGAAAAAATCGAGGTAGGGCGACTTTCCCATCCGGATGAACCGCGCGTTGAGAATATTCACCCCTTCATCGATGTTGTGGGCGAGCTCATCGAGATGGATCAAATAGAACGCAAGAAAGCAGGCACAGATGAGCCAGAAGACCACTCCGGAATGCGAGATGCGCTGGCTATTCCTCACTGTGTTTGCACAATCAGCGGCGTGTTGCTGACCAGCAGCAAGGAGAGCCATATGATTGCGAAGTAGATCTTGGACAGTTGCCACGCCCGTCGGGGATTAGCCATCGATAGATGAAGCCCGTAGGGCAGCAAGGCCGTCAGTGCGATGGGCAGGCTGAAAAGGTGCTCGAGGACGAGGAATAGCACTGCGCAGAAGCCGAGAAGCAACGCAGAGGCGACGTTGGGCGAAAACACAGCAGTGGTGCGAACCTCGTTTTGCCGGTCTACCGATTGATCTCCTAGGACCTGGTAGATGTGGGAAATACCGGTCATCACTCCCACCAGCACGTAGATCCGATAGTCCAGAGGGACTTCCAGAATGGCCACGTAGACGGCGCCGACGAGCGCGATCCAGATCACATCGATCACCGGGATTCTCTTGAGATATCTGGAATAGATCGCGTTCATGAGCAATACAGAAACGATCGCCTTGATGCTCGTGCTCCCGGCGAAAAGGATGGACAGAAGCAACGTGATCGCGGCTTGCAGCGTTAGTACTCTATAGAATCGTGGACGATGTGCGATCAACAGAGAAACCAGCTCCTGATCCTTCTTGGGATTCTTCTGGTCGAGGTGACAGTCGTACAGGTCGTTGTACGAATAAAGAAGCGCTAGAACGAGGATGGAGATCAGAAACTGCGCTCCCATGGTGAGCAGCGGCGCGCTTGCATAGAGGATGATTGACGCGTTGATTGCGAGCAGAACGCCTTCGCCATGCCTAAGCCGCGTGACGAATGACGCGAAACTACCCAGCAACAGCACTCTTCTGGAAGGCTGATCGAGTTCGTTCAGCTTTCCATTTTGCATGCTGATTGCATTGTAATTGGCTCCGTCCTTGTTCACGCGTTCACTTTCTTTTCACCCGACTCGCCTGGATCATGCCACATCTATCAGGAGCGACGCAATGGAGGTCGGAACTGTGCGCTCACCCTTCAACCGCTAGCGCTGTCCATACACGGACACGCGAACGCAGGCAGGACTGGCGCGGCTATCGCTGGCCGAGCATTTCTCGTAGCAACTCAGCACCTCTGCGCCATGTGCCTGGTATGCCAACAGCGACGGAGGTGTGAGCAAAGTTCGCATCGGGTTGACACCTACAGGCCAGGGACTTAGCGTCGTGGCAGCAGAGACGGAGGAAGCGAATGAGCGGGGGGCCACTGGTCACGCACGTCATCGTCTACCTGCTGTTCCTGCTGGCCCTGGTTGTGCTGATTCGCAAGCGGGAGCCGCTCCATGTTGTGTTGTTCTTCGTTACTGGCCTGGTCGGCTACTGGATCGAGAAGGGCAACGACCTGCGTCAACCCTTCACCGTGGTCTTCTATCCCGAGCCCCACATCCTGTCCTTCCCGGGCACTGGCATCCCCGTAA
>JBDGYW010001209.1:0-2352 GCA_039588935.1 Gemmatimonadota bacterium
AATGAAAGCATGGCTATGAAAAGAACTGGACTGACGACCACGCACAATTTTGTCGGCGAAGGGCCCATTCTTAGGAAAACGCTCTACGTGTCGCCCCTAGAATGGAGCGCAATACTAGAAGCCCAAGCGCGGGCCATTGCAGGAGAATCTAGGCACGTCTCTGCAAATGACATCATCCGCCGCGCCCTGACCATATTCTTCGCGCATGAGATAAAGAAGGCAGCTGAGATCCGCACTAAACAACGCCCGAAAACGCGAACTGATCCCACATAACGAGGGGGGAAGCCCAATGAAGAAACCCACCGTGACGGATATCGGGGATGCCACAACCGGAGGAGAAACCATGAAGAGGTATCGCTACCGCATTTCGCAAGTGAAGCGCATCGGCAAGGTGACCGAGGAAAGCCTCACGGAATTCAGTGCCAAGGGATGGCACCTCATCGCCGTAGCTCACACCGAGGAAGATGGCACCTATTTCTACTTCCGCAAAGAGGTCGAAGAGGGGTAGGCGCTAGGCCAACGCCTCTCGCACCGCAGCAGCACCCGGGAATCCCACTGGCTCGAATCCTGCGCTGAGCAATTCGTCGGCGTGGTCACGCCACAGCCGGCGCAGCGAGATCGGGTCTAATCCGCCGCGGCCGATCAGATCATCGGCCGAGATCACGCCATTTCTCCACATGGCGCCCTTCGCCTTGCCGAATACCCGATCTACCTCCGCGGCTGAGCGGCCGCTGAGCCATTCTTCATAATCGGTCTCTGCCGGGACGTGGCCATTCATGCTGGCCCGCATCGAGCCGGTCAATTCGTTGGCGTTGACGCCAAGCTCCTCCCAGGACTTCATCACGTAGGTTGAATCTGATCGGCAATTCCAATGCAAACGGCCAGGACCCGCATCCCACGGCGGGCCACCGTCAAGCGGCTCGTGGGTCACCGCGTCGTAAGTATGACCATCGCGGACAATACACATCTCGGTCGTCTTGAGATCGAGCGTGGACAGCCACTGCTGAGCCTCGATGAGATCGGAGTTTAGCCGTGCCACTTCATCGCGCATCGAGCCGGTGACGTGGTGGATGGCACTGTGGACGATCGCGGTTACGGCGCGACGCTCAAGCCCGAGTGCGGTTCGGTTCACCTTGCGCACAATGCCGAGCAACGGCTGACCCGTAAGCAATCCATCCTCGATCGCCTCTCGCATTGCCACCGCAGCCGGGCCGTTCTTTCTGGACAATCGCTCGAAGTGCTCACGCAGAATCCGACCCTGGAACGGATCAGATCGCACAATCGAGCGGATCAGCGCATCCGACGCCAGGAGCATATCGACCGGGATGGGGGTGGGCACGGATCGGCGCACGAGCCCTGCGGTGAATCCCTGCTCGTACCTAGCCAGCTCCTCAAGGTCTGCGGCGAATACCCCTTGTAATTCCCGCAAATATTCACGTCGAATAGCTTGCAGATCATCCAGCATGGTCTCCAGGCGAATGATGCCGACGGGCGTTTCGACATCACCAGCGACTACGCCAAACGAAGCCAGGCGCCGGGCAAGCTCACGGCGCAAGCCACGCTCCCCGCGATTCAGTATGCGGAGAATCTCTGCGAGTTCTTGTGTGGTGAAACGACGAATGCCGATCTGGTGGGAGATCAGGCGGTTTCTGAGATCCTCGTTAGCGGTTGGCACATCCCGACTCCCGACGCCTCATATCAACTGACTGCCACACCTGAGACCTTCTATCGTCGGAGAAATCCGACCAGCGTGCGCGCAGGCGTCGATAAACCCTATTCCTACGCCTCTTCCTCGCCACCGCCGTCATCCTCTTCCGGTGGTTCGCCGGGTATCTCGCGCAATGCAGCTGGTGTCTCAGACTCTACGCGGTCCACCGCTGCGCCGATGTCCAGATCCTTGTCGATGATCCCGTAACGCTTCGCCTCGGTGAGCACCTCTTCCGCACCCAGGAATCCGAGTGCTGCCAGCTCCTTCACGTGCTCGAACGTGTCAGGCCTGGATAGAGATTCCATGACACTCTCCTCGATACTCACAGTGCCACCCGTGGGCAAACCGAGCCATCCGGCCGTGAGAGCTAGGCAACGGTTCACCGATGCTACCCACGACAATGCCCACGCCTGCGCCAGCGTCAAGTGCTGCGCCTCATCGAGCAGTCGCACCGTGGCGAGCTCCGACCCGGTGGCCTTCTTCACCATCGGCTCCCGGCCAGCGAGGCGGATGTGCTCCTCCAGGTGCCGCAGTGAATCCTTCGCGTGCTGGACCCCCTTGCCCTCGATCTCAAGCCACTTGAGAGAAGTGCCCTCGGGAATGCGGATGAGTCGATTGGAGCCCACCTCAACAGACACATCGCC
>JBDGYW010001210.1:0-2349 GCA_039588935.1 Gemmatimonadota bacterium
GTCACTCGGTATCCCAGACGCTGCAGGTGCTGCTCCGCTATCCCCACGATCGACGGCTCGTCATCAACAAAGAGTAGTCGTTCAGAACCCCCCTGCACCTGTTGTTCGTGCTCAGGTGGGGAATCGAGCACCGGATCCTCAACAGATCGAGGGAAATACACGAAGAAGGTGCTTCCGCGTCCCGTGTCGCTTTCGACCTGAATCGCTCCTCCATGATTGCGCACTATGCCTTGTACGACCGCTAGGCCGAGGCCCGTGCCCCTTCCCGTCTCCTTAGTCGTGAAGAATGGATCAAACGCGCGTTCTCTCGTAGCCGCATCCATCCCCTGTCCCGTATCGCTAACCGTCAGCACCACGCACGCTCCGGGGTGGATGTCGCCCAAACTCGCTGCCTCCATCCGGTCGACGACTCTCTCATCGACCGTTACCTCGAGTACACCGCCGCTCTCGGACATGGCATGAGCCGCGTTGGTGCAGAGGTTCATGAGTACCTGCTGGATCTGAGCAGGAGCTGCCTTGACGAGTCCTGCATCCTCACTCAGCCGCTTCCTGATTTCGATGGTCGACGGGATTGTCGCACGCAGTAGTGAGACTGACTCCTCTGCCACCGCCTGTACGTGTATCAATTCCTGCTCGGATTTCCGCTGCCTGCTGTAGGTGAGGATCTGGTTCACCAGCTTTGCCGCCCGCTCTGCTGCGATCAGGACCTGGTCTATGTTCTCACGCACGGCCGAACCTGCCGGCAGCTCGTGCTTGGCGAGTTCGCCGTAACCAAAGATCGCGAGCAGGATGTTGTTGAAATCGTGCGCCACACCGCCCGCAAGAGTGCCCAAGGCCTCCCGTTTCTGTGCCTCACGCAGCTGGTCTTCGAGCCCCTGCCTTTCCGACTCCGCCTGCTTCCGTTCCGTGAGATCCCTGAAGGTGCCCTGCTGAACCTCCCTGCCGCTGAGGCGTACTATTGCTGCCACGACCTCCACAGGGATTTCAGCCCCATCCGACCGGACCACGACGGTCTCCACGGGTTCGGTCCTGCCCACTCCTGTTGCCTCGAGCGAATGCTGCGCAAACGTGGATTTTGCGTGTTCCGCCAGGCTCGGTGGATGAAGGTCGGCTTGATGTATTCCTATGATCGCATCCCGTGGCTTTTGCAGGAGCCTTGATGTTGCGGCGTTGGCGTCCAGTATGACGCCGGTTTCGGGATCGGCAAGCAGCATGGCGTCGGGAGCATTGTCGAAGAGCGCGCGAAACCTCTGCTCGCTTTCCCTGAGCGCATCCTCTGACTTCGCGCGCAATATTGCAGCACCCATCTGAGCAGCTATCGTCTCGAGGCCGTGGCGTGCGTATTCGGGTATTTCATCGAACGTGCGAGATGCTACGTTCAAGCACGCTACGATTTCTTCTCCTGACCGGACCGGCACAACACCCAAGGCACGTAGCCCCTCCTTGACCCCGGGTTCCTTCGTGGCCGCGCCCACATCATCGTAGCGCGCGTAGACTGCCTCTCCCGCATTTGCCAGTTGAGCGTTTACCGAACCGGCAGCGTAGTGGGCGGCTGCGGTGGCGAATGCGTCGGAAACTCCCTTGTGGGCGAGCAGATCAAGAGCGCCCGTGTCCTCATCGACCAGGTAGATCGCGCCGCATTCGGTTCCCGAGATTTGCATCGCCGCATCGAGACACCGGAGTAGTGTCGTTTCGAACCCAGCGGTCTCGGTCAAGTCCAGAGCCAGATCGCGCTGCACCCGATTCAGCTTTTCCACTTGACTCCGATCCGTGATGTCCAGAGCATGAGCCAGCACAACCGATTGTTGCCCGTCTACCTCTCTGCGCACGTTTTGATACGCCCACACCCGCGTCTCGCCGGTCTTGGTGACCAGTTTCATTCGGCCGTTGGCTACGCCACGTCGTCTGATGAGTTCGAGGTACGATTCCACCTGCGGCCGCACCTCTGGGGCGACAAACTCACTGAGGTCACGTCCCTCCACCTCGTCCGGTTCATAGCCAAGCGACACAGCCGCGGCAGGATTGATCTTCAACAGCCCGCCCTCGAGATCGTGAACGCATACGATTCCCTGGCTGTTCTCCACCAGGTCCCGGTATCGCTGCTCGCTCTCAGCGGCCGAACTGACCGCCCGTATAAGCCGCCGCCGGGTGATCAGCACCAGCCCCAGCATGGTTCCCATAAACAGAACGCCGGCCAACCAACGTCCCAACGTGGAACTCTGGCCAATGGTTGGGACGAGCACGCCAGCCTCGGACAGGAATGCGACGACCCCACCGGTGACCGCGGTGAATGCCCACGCCATGATGGCGGCCCGGCGGCCCAAGAGCATGCCTGCTAGGTAGATCGAG
>JBDGYW010001211.1:0-2348 GCA_039588935.1 Gemmatimonadota bacterium
GATCTGCTAGCGTTCGCAGCCGACTTGTTGGTGCTCGCTCGCGCAACCATCGACCCGCACGCACCTCGTATTCCCGGTGACTGGTGCCGATGGTGCAAGGCAGCAGCCGTCTGCCCAGAGAAGGGTGAGGAATCTCTCGCCGTAGCTCAAGCCGAATTTGGAGGGGAGCCAGTGCTACCCCCAGACCCTGCGAGCTTATCGGTAGAGCAGATGTCATGGCTGCTGGAGCAGTTGCCCGCTCTCGAAGAGTGGGTGAAGCAAGTGCGCAGTTTCGCTACCGACGTGCTCGACCACGGCGGAACCATTCCAGGGTTCAAGGTTGTGGACAAGCGAGCAGTGCGGAAGTGGATCAGCGAAGGTGCAGTGAAAGAGTGGGCGGACTTGGTGGGTGTGTCGGACGACGAGTTGTACGACACGAAGCTACGCACCATGCCACAGCTTGAGAAGAAGCTCGGGAAGAAGACGAAGATACCCGAGGAGCTTTTCGAGAAGAAGTCCTCCGGCGTTACGCTCGCAGTAGAGAGCGACAAGCGCCCGGCAGTTACACGCGGTGAGGAGTTCATCGCACTGCCAGAGTAGATGCTAATCATACACAGGAGACATCGTAATGTCAGACAAGCCAAACACCAGAATCATCACCCCCCGTTGCATCCTCTCGTTCCCTCACCTGTTCGAGCCGCACAAGATGGAAGGCGACAACAAGGCGAAGTACTCTGTGTGCCTCGTGTTCCCAGCGGACACTGACCTCTCTGGGCTGGAGAAGGTCATCATGTTGGCCGGTCGTACCAAGTGGCCGGGCGGTGAGTTCGAGACAATGCTGCGCGACAAGGCGCTGAAACTCCCCTTCAGGCGCGATGGCGTCGTAGCAAAGGGATACCCCGAGGGCAGCATGTTCTTCAACGCACGCAGCGACAACGCGCCGGGCATCGTGATGCCGCAGGCAGGCGCTGATGGCAAGCCCATCAAGCTGACCGACCGTGCATTGATCTACCCCGGTTGCTGGGTCCGTGCTTCATTGACGGCCTACGGCTACTCGAACCGGAGTAAGGGCGTGACGTTCGGCCTCAACAACATCCAGTGGCTGGACAACGGCACGCGCCTCGACAGCCGTAAGGACGCGTCAGAGGACTTCGACGCGGTAGAGGTGGAACCCGCAAACCTCGAAGACATGGAGCAGCCGAACCTGTCCGAGGAAGACGACCTCAAGTCGTTGCTCGGGTAGCATGATCAACATCGACTTCGAGACATACTCAACGACCGACCTGAAAGACGTGGGAGTCTATCGGTACGTGCAGGACCCCAACACCAATCTGTGGTGCATGGCGTGGGCCATCGACGATGGTCCCGTCGACATCTGGGTGCCGGGTGAACACCTGCCGGACGAACTGTTGGACAGGTTGGAGGACGGGGCGGGCGTGCGAGCGTGGAACGCCGCGTTCGAGCGCATAGTATGGAACGCTGTCGGTGTGAGCAAGCATGGCTTCCCCAAGCTAGAGCGTGATCGGTTCTACTGCACGCAGGCCGATGCTCTAGCTATGGGGCTTCCCGCGTCGCTCGGCAAAGCTGCCGCTGCGCTACGACTGCCCGTCGAGAAGGACATGGAGGGCAACAAGCTAGCCAAGCAGATGTCGAAGCCTCGCAGCAAGAAGGGTGTGACACCCATCGTGTGGTGGAACACACCAGACAAGCTCGCTCACCTCTTCAGTTACTGCAAGCAGGACGTGCGCACCGAGGTATCGGTGATGCACGCGACGCGTCGTCTCAGTGACGAGGAGCGTATCGTGTGGTTGCTAGACCAGTTGATCAACGACCGTGGTGTGTACCTCGACCAAGAGCTAATGGTCGCATGCAAGCGCATCGCCGTCGAGGGACTGCGTCGTGCCAACCTCACCATCACTGCAGCAACAGACGGCGTAGTAACAGCCATCACTCAAGTGCAACGGATCAAGACGTGGCTGGACGGTCAGGGGTTCGACATGCCTGACGGCCTCGGCGCTGCTCTCATAGAGAAGGCGCTAGAGGGAGACGTGCCACCCAAGGTGCGGGAGGTGTTGACCGCTAGAGCAGAAGCGGGCAAAGCCTCAGTGTCGAAGCTCGACAAGATGGCACACGTTGTCACTGACGACGGCTGCATGCACGGGCTGCTCAAGTACAGCGCTGCCCACACCGGGCGCTGGGGCGGACGGCTAGTGCAACCACAAAACTTCCCTCGGGGTTCAGTCAAGAACGTCGAGGACTTCATACCTTCCATGCTGTCCAGCGAACCCTACGAGTGGTTCGACTCCATGGCTAACCCGGTAGACATCGTGTCCTCCCTACTGCGCTCCCACTTAGTGGCGAAGCCAGGA
>JBDGYW010001212.1:0-2347 GCA_039588935.1 Gemmatimonadota bacterium
CGATACGATCGGCGATGTGCAGCGCCTCGGCGTGGTCGTGCGTCACGACGATCGCAGTCATGCCTTCTTCCTTGACGATGCGGTGGACGCAGGAGCGGATGTCGTCACGAAGCGATGGATCGAGGTTGGCAAATGGCTCATCGAGAAGAATAAGCCGGGGCCGCGGCGCAAGCGCGCGCGCAATAGCGACACGCTGTTGCTCACCGCCCGACAGTTCGTGTGGCGATCTGGCCGCCATGCCGGCGAGCTGGACGCACCCGAGCATGTCCAGCGCGCGGTTTTTACGCTCGTTACGCGGATACCGACGCAGCCCAAAGGCCACGTTGTCGACAACGCTAAGATGCGGAAAAAGAGCCAGATCCTGAAATACAAACCCGATACCGCGTTTCTCCGGCGGCACATGTGTCACCGGATCCTGCAACGTCCGTCCATCCAGAACGACACGCCCCGAACTCGGCCGCTCGAAACCCGCGACCAGACGCAGGATACTCGTCTTGCCCGACCCCGAGGGCCCGATCAACGCAAACACCTCACCCTCTTCAACCGCAAGACCAACACCATCGACAACCGGTGTCGCAGAGCCGGCAACGTGCATTGTCAGATTATGTGCTTCGAGAAACGCCATTTAGCCAAACTCCACATTGCGTTTGAAGAGGACACCAATTAATACCGTTGAGAGTAACACGATCGAGACCGCATAGGGAGCGGCTTGTTCGAACATCGCTTCGGTCGTAAAACCGTATACCCTCAAGGCAAGTGTTTGAAAATCGAGCGGCGCGAGCAAAAACGTAAGCGGCAACTCCTTTATACAAGACAGGAAAACCAGCGCGGCCGCCGCAACGAGACCGGGCCGGAGGATCGGGTAGGTTATCCGGCGCATCGTTGCAAAGGGACCAAATCCAAGCGAGCGCGAGGCCTCTTCGGTCCGCGGCGTGGCAAGGTACAAACGGCTGCGCACCGGCCCGACAGCCTGCGCCAGAAAGTGAATCGTGTACGCCACGACAACGAGCGCCGCTGTCTGGTAGAGCCATGGCGACGCCCTCAAAACAAAGAAGATAAAACCGAGCGCGAGCGCCAGCGGTGGCGTCGCGTAGCCGATATAGACCGCGCGTCCCATAACCTGTGATAACCCCGAGCGGTATCTTCGCTCGAGCCACGCGATCGGGACGGCGAGCACCGCGGCGAGCACCGCGGCGGGCACGCTGACCGATAGCGAGTCGGCTATGGCCGCTACAACGGGCGTGAGATCGAACCCGGACGCGGTCCGGCTCAACCAGAACAACAGAACGGCAAACGGCGCGACGAGACTGGCAAAAACCACACCTGTGACAAACGCATACGCCACCCATTTCCATGGACCCAGCTCGAACGGTTTGCGGATCCGCCCGGCGGTCCTGGCGCTACGATCAACTCTGAACCCTCGAAGCAACATGAACTCGACAAACAACAAGAGCCCGGCAATCCCAAGAAGCATCACGGCGAGGGTCGCCGCGTAGACGCGGTCGAATGCTGCCATGTACTGGAGATAGATCGCATAGCTGATCGTTTCGAAACGCATCAGACTTACGACCCCAAAATCGCCCAGGACGTAGAGTCCAACCAGAAGCGTGCCGGCGAGGATCGCCGGCCGTAGTTGCGGAAGCGTCACGTACCAGAATCTCTGCCGCTTGCCGTAGCCCAACGACCGCGCAGCTTCCGACAGCGACGGATCACGGTCGATAAAGGTACTCCTCAAGTTCAGAAACATCAGTGGAAAGTTGTATATCACCAGCACGACCAGCGCTCCCCAGAACCCACTCGGCCGTAGAAAACCGACGCCAAAGAGCTGCTGTAACGGGCCCGACGGGCTGCCAAGCGACAACAGACTATAGGCGATGACGTAGCCTGGGATCGCAAGCGGCGCCAGACACAGTATCGTCAACGGCAGCCGACCCCGCAAATCGGTCCGCGTTGTCAGCCACGCAAGCGGCAGCGCGAGCACCAGCGATCCAAACACAACGCCGCCGGCAAGACCCAGTGTGTTGTACACGAGCTCGAGATTCCGGTAGCGCCAGATCAGTTCACGAAAGGCCACCCCCTCGCCCTGCGCGGCTCGTACCAGCAGGTAAGCGAGCGGCACCAGCGTAATGACAAAAACGCCCAGAGCGGGGACGAGAAGCCACAGAGGAACACGTTGCCGTTTACCAGCTTCTATAACAACCCCACCTCTCGAAGAAGTGCGAGCGTTCCGTTCAGCTCCTTGAGCTCACCCAGACGAACCTCCGGAGCGTACTCGATGAGTTCGTCGAGGGTTTTGAGCGATGCGGCGGGCTCGATACCGTCGATTACCGGATACTCGAACACTTCT
>JBDGYW010001213.1:0-2346 GCA_039588935.1 Gemmatimonadota bacterium
GTGCGGCCCCGGCCCGTGTGCAGCCGCGGGGATGCAGAGGAACAGGGCAGCAAGGAGCAGGGCGAGTCGGTGCATGTCAGTCCTCTTCCGGCTCGGGTGTACGGACGCCGAGAGTGATAAGGTTGGAGCGGATGCGCCTGAGCCACACCGCGCCTGAGCCGGCCGGCATCGTCAGCAGCTCCTTCCCGAACTTCGCGTTCCTCAGCCCCTCGTCCATCGCGGCTTGCCTAGCTCCGAAGTCAAGGTTCTTGAGGGCCTTGGCGGCTTGTATGGCAATCCTTACTGCCCGCTGTCTCTTGCTGTAAATGGGAGCAATCAGCGGGTAGGGGCTCACTCCTGTCCCCGCGGTGCGCTGGATGTTCCGAGCGGTGCGAGGGATCCTCCCCTTGAACGCCATCTCGGCAGCAGGGAAGTAGTAGTTCCGAAGTCGGGCAACGTGCTCGGGTCCTTGGAGCTCGCGAATCGCCGGCTCGAAGTCGTCCACAAGGCGGGCAAGCGTCTGCGGCTCAAAATAGTGAGCCGTCCCGAGTCCGAGGTCGCCGTAGCGGTAGGAGCGCGCAAGTAGCTGGCCCCAGAAGAGACGCGCGGCACCAGCCAAGGCATCCGGGTTTCCCCTCAACTCCTTCTTCAATGCTTGAGCAGCCCCATGAGGGTTGTCGGCTCGGATAACCGCAGTTACCGCTTCCGTGGCTTTCTTCTTGGCAAAGAGACCCACTACCGATTTCTGGTACTCGTCTAGGGTCTGCGTCTTCTCCAGCCCGAGGTTGTCGGCTGATTCCTGAAGCGTTCGGAGGCTGCGGATCTTCGCGCGAGCCTCGGGGAACTTGCGCAGGGCGGGACCGTAGGCGTCGAGGAACTCCTTGAGGTTCTTGGCCTTTCCGCCCTCTGGAGACGTGACCGATCTCCAAGCAGAGGTGATGATGTAGTCCTCCATCATCTGCTCGGTCGCGGCATCAGCAACACGGTGAAACTCGTCAGCCGCTTCGGGGGCTCCTGTCTTCCTGCCCTTCTTGAAGTAGAGATCCAGCGTGGCAGATGCAGCAGGTGCTCCCTCCCTCTCGGGAACGAACCTGCCCGTCATTCCCTTGTGCCACTTCTCAGAGGCAGCGCCCCACTGAGCGTCGAGGGTCCTTTTGCGCTCAGCCAGAATGGGATACTTGGTGCTGCTGTCTACAGCATCCAGCGTTTCGTTGATAGACTTTCTGAGATCGTGGGCGAGTCGCCGCTGGTTTCGCTCCACCGCCGTCGTGGCATCAGCAGACCAGGCATTGATGTGTTTCGATAGCCCGCGAAGCTCACGGAACGGAATCTCGGGACGAACCAGCACCTTTGTTTCCTCGTCCACCTCTGAGATCCACCGCAACGTATCCTCGGTGTTCTTGTCGAGCCCGGTGCCTTCCGCGTGTGTGGCCTTTCTCCGTAGCTCTGCCCACGCCCTACGAATGGGGCTCGCGTCCACCGTAGCAGGACCCTTGTTGATCCCCATCGTGTCCGAGGCATTGTCCATCTCGTCGTAACCCTGTCGGAGCGGCTTGAATACTCCTTCGGCCTCATCCTGTATGGTCTTCCGCGTAACCTCTGCAATCTCTTCGGGTTCCAGTCCCGAGGTCAGATTGTCAACAGCTTCGCGCACCCGACGCTGCGCAGCCTCGATAGCTGTTTCCATCGCCATCGCGGTCGTGTTGGCGCGGGCCTCGATTACAGCATCAACAGCTTCTTTGTGCTGCCACTCGGTAGCACGGATCGTCTTTCTGGCCTCTGTTGCTGGAACGTCTACTCCAGCGTGCTTCGCTAGCGCCCGGATCGGTGCTGCCTGGCCCGCTTCACGAACCAGCAACAGATCCATCGCCAGCGCCGGTCGACCGTAAGCCTGAGTAGCCTCGAACTGGAGCATCTCGGGAACGCCCGTCGCCTGCGCGAAGGTGAACTTGGAGCCAGGCACTTCCTCCATGATGATCGCCGCCCGCTCGAGTCCAGCCAAAGCGTGCTCTGTGTTGACCACCTCCTTTTGCAGCTCGGCAGCGGCGAGTTCCTTACCAAGCTCAGCCCTTCGGGTTTCGCTGCCCCATGCCCGCCCCAGTCTTTTTCCTACTCGAACGGTTCCTCGCCCCACACCCGTGACAACACTGGGACCAATACCACCAGCCAGCCCAGCACCAAGCTGCGCGCCGGGGGTTTCTGGGGCGCCTGTTCGTGCGGTTGCAGCCCCCGACACAGACGCAGCCTCAGAGAGAAAAAAGGCGCGTGGGTTCTGGGCAAGGCGGCGCAGAAAGCCCATCGCAAGCCGACCCGTTTGCTCAGCCTTGGTTGCTAGACGGTATGTGGTCCCGGCGATAGGAACTGAAG
>JBDGYW010001214.1:0-4961 GCA_039588935.1 Gemmatimonadota bacterium
TCCCCGGTCGACCGACACACTCAGTACGATGCATCGGCCACCAGCTAACAAGCGCCGTCTCACGCCGCGCAGAAAGCGCGTCCAATCCTCTGGGCCAAAGCAGTAATCAACGGCCGAGATGTATACCACTTCGTACCTAGCGTCCGGTGGAAGGCAATCTGGCACTTGCCCAACGTGGATAACATGTGGTGACAACAACTCGCTAAGCCAACGCAACGGGGCCGCTGTCGTCTCTTGCACGTGCAGCGTATCAACCCCGGAGGTTAACAAGTGACACTCGACGATTCCGATGCCGCAGCCAATCGAAAGAACGCTCTGCGCTGCCCGGCAGCGTCCCAGAAGGAACTTGGCGATAGCTTGTTTTCGCCGCACCCATTCCTCAGGTAGGTTGATCCAGGAGCTGTATCGTTCGAAGAACTCTGTATAGAACGCGTCATAGAACGCCTTCCCAGCGAGTGTATCTGGATCGTGGGGCGGCAGATCCTTGAAAGGGATCGAATGCCACTCTGTTTGGTATAGCCGTTTCACGCCGTCTACCGCGTGCTGTGCGTAGCGCGGACTCTTGCGTGGTCGATGCACCGGTCCAGGTTGTGCACTGCCTGTGCGGACCACAACAATACCGGAAGCTTGTGTGGCATGCGGTTCAACTGTTCGCCCCACAGCTCCTTGTGCTCCTCTATGAACCGAATCACCCCGCTAACGGGTCGTGTTAGCAGGTGGGGGGCGATGCAGCCTCGCTCGTCGAGTGCCTTGAGCATTCGAGCCGCATGCACAACGCTGCCCCGTCGTGGTGTGCCAGCCGCAGACTCAAACCAGAGACACTCGCACAACAAGTAGACAGCATCGTATCCTATTGGTGCAGCGTGAGGGGCGAAATGCTCCCAATCAATGAACACGGGACCCTCACTTGTGTACAGAACATTGTCGAGCGAGAGATCGCCGTGCAACGCCTGCTGTACGGGCCGCGCCGCTTTGACGCTAGCCGCACTCCACACGTCACAATAGTGATCGACAGCCTGCGCGATGGCCCTACGGTTGCGATGATAGCCCCGCTGGTAGGCGTACTTGCGTCCTGTAATGAACCCGTATTGCACCGACACGTAGGTGCTAGCGGCTCGCTCCACTGCAACCGGTATCGTCACGGGCGCGTACTTGTTATACCAGCGGATGCCCGCGACCTCACGACGGAGATCTGCAATCCCAGCTGGCACCGAAGCCGCCTTCCGTATGGCCTGCGGGGTTCCACGTACATCGCAACACTGAATCACGTAGATTGTGCTGCCATGAGCGCAGTTCCGCATCAGGATGTTCATCCCGTTGCCACCGCAAGGATTGATGGGGCCATCCATTTGGCCTTGGCAAACTTCATAAGGCCGTACTCGAGGAAGTTTGCGAGCCGGCGCTTGAGGGACCGTGTGTTATCCCAGTGTCGACGATAGTGGCGGATACCACCGTCATAGGGTAGTATGAGCGTCGGAAACCGGTAATCCGGAAACGCCATGTTTAGATCGACGGATCGAAACCCAACGTCCTTCAGCATGTGCTCGAGCTTGCGAAAGGAGTGGAGATAGTTCACATATGAGCGACCCAGCCAAAGTTGGGAAATAGCACTCGACACAAAGCGCGGCAGGAACGAGGTAAAGAGGAGATCCGCATGTGGATCCTTACGCCCAACGAACTGGGTGTAATCGTACCGATTCTCGATCGCGACGAGCAACCTGCCACCGGGTTTCAGACTGTCTCTCACCCGCGCGAGAAAGTCGCGTTGCACTAGCTCAGGGGACACGGCCGGATATGCCCGCTTCTGCCACTTGCCATGGAATTTCTGTAGCTCGACCTCACCGAACTCTGGCACCCACTCCAGAACACCATTGACGACAGCAATGTCTGCGAAGTCCTCAAGGTGAATCTGACGTATGTCGTCCTGGAGACAAATGATGTCTGCCAGGTTCTCATGTCTCTTGCGCGCCAACAGAAACTCGAGCGAATCGTTCGTTTGATCGATCGCGACGACTGTCGCGCCGCGCTTCGCCATCCCGACGGATATGGCTCCCCACATGGCACC
Organism: Gemmatimonadota bacterium; assembly: GCA_039588935.1. Lineage (GTDB taxonomy): Bacteria > Gemmatimonadota > Gemmatimonadetes > Gemmatimonadales > GWC2-71-9 > JBDGYW01. Next base: position 2,066 of record JBDGYW010001214.1, read on the forward strand.
GTAGTCGACGCAAATGTTGCCGGGAGCGATACTGAGCAACTCTAACGCCGCCTCGCGTTGCGGAGAGAAGATCATCGCCTCGAACTGTGGAATAGCGTGGCGCACAGCGTCCAACGGAGTGCTATTCTCAAGCGCCTGCAGAAGGGCGCGGCTCTCGTCCTTGTTGAGATTCGACCAGTATCCGGCGTTCCCGGAGCGAAAGATTCCCTTAGGATCCTGTCGGTACCCGGCCTTGATCAGGGTGGCACGGACATCAGTCAGCATCTCGTTCATTACGTTGCGCAGCTCTGTCCGCCAGTGCGCCAGCCAATGAGGAGTGGCTCGGGCGAACTGGTAGCAGAATGCCTCGCGCGCAGCCTGAACGTCGGATTGTCGCCACCAATCGAGGGGTGCGCGGACGATGTCCGTTAGCATCCCTGCCGCCGACTTGGGAGTATCGTGCAGAATGCCGACCCTATGCAGTTCATCAAGAAACGGCCTGGCTTCAGGGCGAAGCTCCCAGAATCGAGGATTCCAGAACAGCAGAGTTGGAAAGTTGGCAGCCAGCGTCTCCAGGTAGGTTGTCGCGTTGTACGTAGACACGCACAGTCTACTCTCCTTGAGCGCAGCTGGAAAGCTCAGCTGTCGTCTGTCCACGAGATCTCCTAGGTCCGCTGCCTGGAACCGAGCCTTCAGGTCCCACCCATAGTCGTGCTGATACAGGCGGAGCCGTAGCAGTTCTCGAACGTCGCCGGAGAGCGCACGCGCGAAGGTGATCTGCTCCTCAAGATAGACCATGAACTGAGAAGACACGGGAACGCTGTACAGGCAATAGCTATACCGTGGGAATGCGCATTGGACCCACAACACGCCGCCCTTGGGATTTGGTCTGATCCCTCGCATCCGGGAGGACAGATGCACACTCGGCATCGGTCTCGCCGTTGGCGCTTGCGGCTTGGTCCATCCCCACGAATAGAACCGATCACTCACAGCTATCTGATGGTCCTCCTCCTGTCCCCACAACCCTATACCATATTGGCCTCCGTGTTGGGCCGCAAGCAGCTTGGCACCCAGTTCGACTTGTTCTGCCGCCCACACTTTGAATCCGTCATTCGCCGCTAAACCATTCGCCGTATAGATGGCGTGCGGTCGAGTTGGGTACATGTGCAGGGCGCGATTCCGGAACTCTCGAAAGCCCTCGACGTATACACTGGGAATCTGCATCGGCAGCAGGTAGCTCAGCAGCTTGGCAAATCCATCCACCGGCTCGGCGCTCATGAGTGCGCGCCTTGAATCCCAGTCAATGTCAACCTGAGGGGCTGCCACCAAGGGGTGGATGTACGGCAACTGACGCAGCGACAGCTGGAGCCTTATGAGCTCACGAATCCCGACGTAACTGCTGACAAACACGATCCGATTCAGTGATGAAGGGACCTTGGCGGAGAGAAGCGCTGCGCACTTTCGAGCGAACACCTGCAAGCTGTGCGGGCGAGGCATCGCTGCGGGAGGACAGTTGATCTCATGCAGTTCGACGTAGGGGAGGTCCTGGATGTGTTTGATGATCTGGCCATACATGAAATGGTTCCAGCCATCGGAATGGAGAGACCGTTCAAACTCACCGAAATCTGGAGGCAGCACCCACCATGCGGGCTCGGCCTTGAGAATCCACGTGTTCTCCACGCAGCCCGAGTTCTGCGCTTTGACGACTGACGAGAACCGGTCATAGATTACCTCGATGAAATACCGAAGCCATGGCCCAATCACGATCCGCCAGTACCGCGATGAACGCTGGCAACCGTGAAGTCTGTTCAGCTGCGGGAGCAACGCTGCCAACAACCGCTCATAGAATTCACCGAGCATTAGGGAGTCGCGGTGCAAGCGGTCTCGGTCATTCCAGTGGTAGGGCAAGATCTCATGTTCCATCGCCTGCCATACGTGGCGCCTCGAGTGACGAGTGCACCAGTCACCGAGAAAGAGTGTCTTGGCGCCAGTCCTCCAAGATCGCTCGTCAGCCGTCGTCACCAGGAACACTTGCTCGCTCAACGTCGCAGCGTCCGCCAAATCGAGCTGCGTCTGTCTAGGTCCAGGTGATGGACGGTCATCTAGTTGCTCGCATGTCTGAGCTGAGATGCGTGCGCGCATTGGCGCTCATCGTTGACCCTCATCCGGGCAGTACGAATTGTGTCTGAGGTGTGCAATAGGACGTATCTTGTCGGGAAGGAAGAGAGTTTGTATGGGAGAAGACACTGGCTCCGCTTGTGGGCTTCCACTCGTCTAGAACAGAATGCGGGCGCACGGACACGCTGAGAAGGGAGTCGATGATGAGCATGCGTTGGACGGGGTCTCACGGTTCTCCTAGGCGGTGGAGAGTCGGTCGCTGATCCTGCGTTAGAACACGTCGCCAGCTCCCGATGCTCTGTCGTCACCGTACCATCGCGCAGAGCGTTGACCACCGTCGAGTGGTCCCTGGAGAAGGCCGCACGCAACGTCTGTAAGGCTCCTGGACTATCCCGACGAAGGCCAACGGCCAAGGAAGAATGTCTTTGTGGTATCGCTGTCGGCTTGATGAATCTCGCCCCATTCTAGGTAATCCATGCCGAAGTAACTCATGATCTCTGGATGAGTCGTGAATTTGTCTTTCCCGTATTTCTGAACTCCCGCAGGATAGGTTACCAGCAGGTGTATCAGGTAGACGTCATGGAGTTCAGCCTTCAAGAAATCGAGGAATGGGTCCAACTTGTCCAAAACGTACCACGTAATCTCGGCCATGACTATTAGGTCGGGTCGGAACTCACGATAGATGTCGTAGTCGAGTATGTCACCGACTCGGAACTTGCACGCTGGATACTTGGCCTGGGCTTTGTCTATGGCTCTCGGGGATATGTCCACTCCTAGAACAGTCAGACCAGCTTTACTG
>JBDGYW010001215.1:0-2343 GCA_039588935.1 Gemmatimonadota bacterium
CGGTCCGCCTGGTCGTGCGTCATCTCGGATACCGCCCTGTGACCCGCGATCTCGAGCTGTTACAGGGAGAGACCGTGACGCTGCCGCCGGAAGCCTTCATTGTGGAGACTCTACCCACCGAACTCGAGCCCGTGGTTGTTGAGGCTGACGCGCCGCGCACTCGACGCTCGCTGGCAGATTTCTGGGAGCGGCGCGAGCGCGGGAGTGGGAAGTTCATCACCCGAGAGGAGTTCGAGGAGATGGGGAATCCGCAAAAGGCCACAGATGTCCTTCGGCGGATGGGTGGCTTCCACATCCAACGCAATCCGTACTACATGCGTGAGAAGAATCCAGGTGACCTCGCCAGTGTGGACCTCGTCAAGACTTGGGTCTTATTGACCCGCACACTTGCTCCCAGGTCGTTCACCCGAGCGACGGAGCCATGTTTTCCTCTGTACTTCATCGACCGACTGTATATCGGGAACGCAGGCGCAATCGAGATCGACGACATCCTCCCCTTGCTCGATATGGAGGCGGTCGAGGCGTATTCAAGCCTTGTGGTTCCGCGTGAGTTCGCTCGACAAGGTTTCGAGTGTGGTGTCGTTGTGTTTTGGACTCGGTAATGGGAATCGGGGCCATGGATCCCGAGCACCCCTGCCAGGGCAAAATGAGGTTCCGTTCATCAAGTAGTACGAACCGCCATCGAGTCGGAGTGTATGGTACTGGAGATCGTCGCTGTACCGCGTCCCTATCGGTTGCAACCATGACATCACACGCTGCCAGCTCCACTGGCCCCTCCGATGTTGCTCTGCTTGCCCGAATTCGCTCCGGGGATGCTGGAGCGCTGGAATCATTGCTGAAGCAGTACTGGGTCCAGCTGGCAACCTACGCTGCACGATTGCTGGACAGCGAGGACGCAGCCGAGGATGTGGTGCAAGAGGCGTTCATTCGCCTGTGGGAGCACCGCGAACGATGGAGTCTTGAGGGGTCGGTTCGCGCCTTGCTGTACACGATCACGCGAAATGCGGCCCTCGATCAACGCAAGGGGACGCGGAGGCGGCAGCGCATCCAGGCGGGTTCGCGAGATGCCTCCCGTGAAGTCGCGACACCGGCCGACCATACGCAAGGCCAAGAACTTCAAGACGCGGTCGAAGCGGCCATCGCCGACTTGCCGACTCGGCGCAAAGAAGTGTTCATGTTGGCGCGCTACGACGGCCTCTCATACAGTCAGATCGGGGAGGTGATGGGCATCTCGCCGCAGACGGTGGCAAACCACTTCAGCCTTGCTCTCGCCGACTTGCGGTGTTCGTTGGCGCCCTACTTGGATGTCGAAGACGATCGAGGAAGACTCTCACGATCGGCAGAGAGATTGGTATGACCTGGGTTCAACGTCGTGTTATTGGTGGATGAGTAGACGCAGCATTGCCGTCACAAGTGAGTTTTCAATGAACGAACTGATCCTCAAGGCACTCCACGGACAAGCCAGCGAGATCGAGCAACGTCAAGTGCAAAGATGGCGCGAATCGACGGCTGAGAACGAGCACCACTACAGGCTCCTTGCCCGTCTGTGGAACCTCACCGAGGGCAAGGTGTCGGCAGAGGCTACCTGGTCCTCCGCCGCCGCCGCAGACATCGTTCGGGCGGCCGAGGCTCGTCGGGCGGTGAGACGACGTGGTAAACTGTGGCGCAGACGTTCGACCCTCTGGGGCCTGCCCGCAGCGGCAGCTGCGCTCATGATATGGACTGCCGCTTCGCTTGTCCGTGGTTCGGCCACCTCCTCTGACGATTTTGCCGCCGTGGAGTTCACCGCCGATGGCGGGGAGTCGGTGAGCGTGACGCTCACCGATGGCAGTTTCGTTCGTCTGGCTCCTGGCAGTCAAATGCGCGTGGCAGATCGTCCCCGGGTGCGGGATGTCTGGCTCCAGGGAAAAGCGTTCTTTGCGGTTGCCCCCGATGAGGAGCGCCCCTTTACGGTTTCTACGACCGCTGGGCTTGCAACAGTCCTCGGCACGAGGTTTGAAATACAGTCGACAGATGACGACCTACGGCTAGTGGTGTTGGAGGGGAGGGTCGCGGTCTCGGCGAACGGACATCGGGTGGAGGTCCTCGAGCATGAAGTGAGCGAAGTGCGCCAAGGTTTGCCGCCGTCGGTGCGCTTCGTGGAAGACATTTCCTCGCTGCTCGACTGGCCCGGCGGAATCCTGATATTCAAGAATACTCCTCTGTCACGGGCGGTGGGCGAGGTATCCCGGTTTTTTGGGCGCACCATTGAGTTCACAGAGGGCGTCCCGGTCGACCGCAGGGTAACGGCATCGTTTGGCACAGAGACGTTCACCGAGGTCATCACGACGCTGTGCGTCGTTG